>VGTH01000022.1 GCA_016874755.1 Deltaproteobacteria bacterium
GAGATCGTCGCTTAAAACGCAAATACGAATGCCGAAAAAATCAGTCAGTAAGAAAAATTGAAATAATCTACGAGCAGAGCTGGAGTATTACGTTTTTCGCTTGAAATTTTCAGCGGGATGTTCAGGCTTTGAGAATTGGTTTATTGAACTGAATTTCTCCTTCGAACAAATCTTACCTCTCGGAGTTAACGTCTTTGACGGTATCCCCGCAAAAGCAGTACGATAGCTGCGTGCAAAGGTCATGAGCGCCATGAAGAAAGCGTGGGAGCACGAAGCGCCGGTGGCATTGACCCACGTCTCGCGGCTCGTCATGCTCTTATGATAGACGTAGTACCTTAACGAGGAGGCCCGATGCGTATCATCGACACCCACTTTCACTGGTATCCGCGCTCGGTGTACGACACCCTGTGCAAGCGCACCGATTATCCGCGCGCGGTCCCGACTACGAACGGCGGATACATGGTTTCGCCGCACGAGGGTGCGGCGCGCCGCGATACCTGGGCCGATTGGTTCGACCTCGATGCGGCGTTGGAACACATGGATAAGGCCGCGGCCAAGATCGGCTGCGATTTCGGCGTGGTCTGCACCACCGGACCGGGCGGGGCGTTCTTCTCTGAAACCGATGCCGCGTACGGATACGCCGCCGCGCAGACGTGGAACGATGAGATGGCCGGCGCGGTCTCGCGCTATCCCGGTAAGGTTTGGGCGAGCGGGGTCGTGCCGCTGCAGGACCCCAAGCGGGCCGTCGACGAGCTTGAACGGGCGATGAAGTTGGGGCTCGTCGGCATAAATATTCCGGGAACCATCGGGCCGCGCGGAACAACGCACATCGACGACCCGAGCCTGGAGCCGGTGTACGACTGCGCGGAAAAGCTTGGGGCCATGCTTTTCCTCCACCCAACTGACGTGGTCTTCCCCGAACTCTGCGACGGCAAGGAGGGCGCGCTTTACAACGCGCTCGGCAGGATTCTCGACCTGAGCTTGACGATTTATCGCCTCGTGGTCTCTGGTGTCATGGAGCGCCATCCCGCTCTCAAGGTCTACGTCTCGCATGCGGGCGGCGCACTGCCGTACCAGTCGGGGCGCATGGATAAAAACTCCAACGCGGCGAATCTACCGCGTCCGCCGAGCGAGTACTTAAAGCGCATGTACACCGACACCGTACAGCCGCACGCTCTCGGGATGAAATTGGCCATCGACTACTACGGCATCGACCACGTGATGTATGGCGACGACTATCCTTGCTGGGACCCCAACCCGGCGCTCGAAGTGTTCGCGGAGCTCGGTTTGTCCAAGGAAGACCAGCAAAGAATCCTGTGCGACAACGCCCGGCGTGTCCTCAATCTCAAAGAGCCGGTGCCGGCGAAGCAAGCGGCGACCGCCTGAGCGTAGCTGGATTTCCTTTACCGAAGGCGGCTACTCTTCTCACGAGAGGCCGGCGGCGGAACTCCTTTACATCCGCGGCGGCGGTCGGCAAACTTTGGCCGCGCTCGCCGGCAGCCATGTCAACTTTTCCTGATAGTGATTCGTTCTTGGCCACCGTCGCCTGCTCATTGCGATGAGGCTTGGCGAAGCGTTTGAAAATCTCCTCTCCGATTTTTGCGTCCTTTCTGTACTTGGCTGAATCGGTATCCGGCGCGCGCCTATTCGGTCGCAGGCGGATTGCTACCCCGCGGCGTGCGGGCGACGCGCGGTGGCGGCGTTAGCTCGGCCAGTTTCTTTTTCTGCTCAGAGTTCAATACGGCTTTCGCTTGCTCGATGGTGCGTAGGCGGGCGATCCGCAGGTCGGCGCGGAGTTTTTCTGCTTCGCGAATTTTCGCCTCCACTTTCGCCATGTCCACTGGCTCGTTGTCGAGCAGGGCCGCAATATCGAGCTCGACGATGCGCGCATCCGCGTCGTTACGAATACTCTGCTTTTCGAAATCGTCGCGCAATTGTTCGAGCTTTTTCACCTGGGCGTCGGATAATCCGAGGCGCTCGCGACTATTCAACATCAGCGAAATGATCGGGCGATTTTCGCGCGATTCGCGGCCGCCGAGCCAATCACGCAGTTGGCCGCCGCGTTCCTGCATCGCGCGTTGGAAGCGTTCCCACAGATCGACCCATTCGGCCGGTACCGGTGGTCGGGAACGATCGGGCTCAGCGGCGCGCGCGACGCCGGCCAAGAGCAGCAGCACAGAGAGTACACGGACAGCAAGATACGTTCGCATGCGATCCTCCACACGCGCGCCAACTGCGCGTTTAACACTCCGTTAGACGCTAAAATTGTAGAAATTATTGGCTGCGAAGGCAAAGATCGCGGCCTGCGGTATTGCGCCGTCAGTCATCGAGCAGCAGGCGATCGCGATCTGCCGGTGAAAGCAGCGCGCAGGATTCGACGCGGCCAAACCAACGGATACGATTGCGCGCTATCCAGCGGTAAAAAAAATCACGCAGAGCCTGGGGCACCCACAGCAGCATGGTAGAAAGTCGCCAGATCCCACCCAGCCGCGCCACCGCGCGCAGGGTGGCCTCGGAGCGATAGTGGACACCGTCTTCGTCCCACAGCGCCACGGAGCCTTCTTCAAAACCTTCAGGAAGCGGTGGCAGTTTCTGCGCCGCGAGCTCGCCTTGCAACGGCGCAAAGCGCAGCACACGGCGCCGGTCGCGCGCTATTAGCCAGCGCACGGTGCGATTGCACAGACCGCATTCGCCGTCGAAAAACAGCACCGGCGCTGCGACACTAACGTTCGTGTGTTGAGGGTATTGAGCTTCAGCGATTTTACTCATGCCGCGCTTTACGGACAGACCCGCTAGACTCATCATGTCACCTTGGCGGCGAAAGCCAAGCCCACCGGACGGGCGACCACAAGGGTCGCCCCTACACCGTCAAATCCGAAGACCACGAAGTGCGGAGAAGACTTTTTGACTCTCTTCTCTTACTTTCGTGATCTTCGTGTCCTTCGTGGTGAAAATTTCCTCTCCCAGTTTTGCGCCTTCTGCGGTCAAATTTCTTATCCGCTTTGATTGCGCTTCTCACTGGCCACTTCGCGGTGAAAATCCCCTCGGGTCTCAAGCCACAAACTAGCGCACCCGTTTCGGTTCTTCGAGCAGTATCGCGAGGCCGATGACGCCGGCGGTAATCGCTGCGGAAAGGCTAAACCAGCCGACCGGATAGGAGCCGGTGCGATCGACGATGTAGCCGAACAACGGCGTGCCGAGCGTAGCGGCAGCAGCGTTGAAGGTGATCATCATGCCGAGCGCCTGACCGGCGCGCGCCTTGCCGGCGAGCTCGCCGGCCAATGCGTAGGACACGCCTTGATAACCGACCAACGACACACCGGCGAGAAAAAGAATGACCATCACGAGAAACACCGGCGATTGCGGCGTCATCCAGCCCAACGCCGTGGTTAATAGCGCCGAGCAAATGCCGATCAAGACCAGAACGATCTTGCGCCGCCCGCCGAATAGTTTGTCGCTCGCCACGCCCCAGCCGATGCGCCCGATCACTGCGCCGCCTTGGGTCAGCGCCAATGCTTGACTCGCCCAGTAGGCAGAAAAACCCATCGAGTCTTTGAGATAGAGCGGCACGTAGGTAATCAATGACATTTGCCCAATCAGATAGAGCCCGGTGCCGACGCTGATCGGCACGAATTTCCAGACATTCAAGGGTTCATTGGCTGCCTGTGCGGCGGTCTCGCGATCTTCCTCGGGTGCATGTTTTTCATCCGGCTCGCGCCACCAAAACGAAAACAAAAAGCCGAAAAAAAAATTGATCGCGCCCAACGCCGCCAAGGCACCGCGCCAGCCCATCAGCAGCACGAGCTGCGGCGCCAGCATCGCCGTCAGCACGCCACCGGCGGGCACGCCGGTCTGTTTGGTGCCCATCGCTGTGGCGCGCTCGTCGCGATGGAACCAGGCCATGACGCCCTTGCTCGAGGACGGATTGAGAAAAGCGTAACCCAAGCCGGCGAGAAAGAAACTCGCGCAGCCCCAGGTAAACGACGGCATCAGCGCCGCGCCGAACGTGCACACACCGACGGCCAAATGGCCCTGCAGCGTCGTCCGGCGCACGCCGAGGCGATCCGCCAGTTTGCCGGCAAAAAACGAAAAGCCGGTCATGGCGAGGTAAAACGATGAGAAGAACAAGCCGACTTGAGCGCGCGTCAGCCCCAAGTCGTCTTTGTAGAAAGGCCCCAGCGTGTTGATGCCGTACTGCGCGGCGGCAGCGATGATGTGTGAGGTCGTGATCAGCGCGAGAATGGTCCAGCGAAAACGATCGCGCGCAGCGGCAGACTCAGCCATCAGATTTGCTGCGCTTCAATCGAACACCGTCGAGGAATAGCTTTCGACATCGGTGAACGCCTCGACCACACTCGGGCCACCGAGAGAAAAAGCCCACGCCAGCGCGGCGCGAAACTCATCAGCCGTCTTGGCACCGCGGCACGGCACACCGAAATAGTGCGCCGGCGATTCCGGCGGCGGGCCGAGAAAAACCCCGGAGAGCGGATTGTGATTGTGTTCCTGTTTGCGCTTCATCAAGCCGAGCCAGCCGTCGTTGAGCACCACGATCGGCACAGCGAGATTCAAGCGGCGCGCCAACGCCAACTCACCGCCGGTCATTTGAAAGCCGCCGTCGCCAACGACACAAACAACCTGTCGTTCGGGATGAACCAATTTCGCTGCGTACGCTGCAGGCATGCCGTAGCCCATCGACGACCAACCGTTGGTCGCCAACAAAGTCTTCGGCAAATCCGTGCGCCATTGGGAAGCAATCTGATGCGTATGCGCGCCGACGTCGTAAGCGAGTATGCCGTCGACCGAAAGTTTGTCCCGCAGGATGTCGATTGCGTGATGCGCAGCGAATGCGCTCATCACCGGGCGCAGCGCGCGATCGAGCAACTCGCGCTGCGCGGCAAATTCTTCCAGCGTCCAGTCGTTTTTTGTTGGGGGAATCCGGTTAAGCGCTTCGACCGCTGGGTCGAAGTCACACGCAGTGTTCCAAACGAAGTTGAGCCCGTTTCCCGGCTCCGCCGCTTCGTTGCTGATATGAACGATCGGTGTGTTTTGTTTCACCCATTCTTCGTAATTGATCTCAATGGGGTCGTAGCCAACGGCGATGACGAGATCAGCCTGATCGGTGAATTTTTTGACATCGGTTCGGCGCGCGCGGCCGATGACGCCGCCCCAATGCGGATGGCTTTCTGGCAGAAAACCCTTGCCATGGAGCGTCGTCACAAACGGCAGTTTTTGCTTGTCGATGAAACGTTTCAGTTCGGCGCCGGCCTTGCTGCGCGTAAACGTAAGTCCGGTGATAACCAACGGTCGTCGCGCGTTTTGCAGTGCCAGGGTCAGCGCAGAACGCAGATCATTGGACAAATCCGGCTCCGCAGCGAAATTTTCCCGTCTCGCCGTGCCGGCCACCGTATTCGCGCGCGCAATATCTTCGGGCAAGTCCAAGTGCACAGGTCCCGGCGGTTCACCAGTGGCGATCGCCAAAGCTTGCGCCAGCGTTTCGCTGACCCGGCCATCGCGCAGAGAAAAAGTCGCCTTGGTCAAAGGCTTGAACAGCGCGTGGTGATCGATGCGCATCTGAATGCGCCGCTCCAACCACGCCGAACCGACGTTGCATGTGATCGCCAACGCCGGCGCGCGATCGAGCCAGGCGCAGCCGACACCGGTGGTAAGATTGGTCGCGCCCGGGCCTACGGTAGAAACACAAACCCCGGGCACGCCGGTGAGATAACCGACTGTGCTCGCCATGAACCCAGCCGATGTTTCACTGGCGGTAAGCACGAATTTGACCGAACTCTGCCGCAGCGCTTCGATCAGCGGCAGCACTGGCCCGCTGGGAATGCCAAACACCCAGCGCACGCCGGCGGCTTCGAGGATGCGGACGATGAGATCGCTGTTATTCATGTGTATGGGAAAAATACTTCACCACGAAGACGCGAAGGACACGGAGTTCGGATAGAAGTTTTGTTTATTGCTTTTCTTGCCTCGGTGATCTTCGTGTCTGCGTGGTGAAAGTTTCTCAGCGCCACTAGTTGCCTATCCGCACCGGATCGATCGCGTCCTGCACTGCGCGGATGATCGACAGCGCCGTGAGCTTGCCGGTTTTCGGATTTTCGCTCGGGATATTTTCAATGTGCACGTGGAGCAAGCCAAACTCGCCTTCGATGTCGATATCGTGATGGTTGCGCGCCTGGCCGGGGACAGCGACGATGCGCACGCGGGTCTTGTCCGGGCCGATGCCCGCCAGGCTGACCGCGCCGGTGACGTTGACGTTGGCCGGAAATCCTCGGCAGGCTTCGCGCGCGTTGCCGGAAAAAACCTCTTTTCCCTCTGTGAGCCCGAGCAGCGAAATGCCCCGCTCAACGAGATAAGGCGCGCCTTCCAAACCGAGCGGCGGTTTGCGCGTCGTGTGGGTCACGTGCTTGATCGCGCCCACCGATGCCGACTTGATGCCGTCCAAACCAGCGATGGCACCGGAAGGCAGGTAGAGGCGGCAACCCGTTTTGCGCGACAGCTCCATGATCTCGGGATGTTCCACCACCGCGCCGACACTAATCACCATCAGCTCCTTGCCCGCGGCGAAAGCTTTTTGCGCCAATTCCAATACAACATCGCCGCCGGCGGCCTCGATTACTAAGTCCGACGCCGCGATCAACCCGTCGAGGGACATGTAAGGAGGCGGATTCTTAAACGCCGTGAGAAACTCACGCGCCTTCGACTCGGTCCGGCTGGTGACCGCGGCAACCCGCACAGCAAGCTTGCCGTCTTCAACCGCTTTGATGAGCGCTTTGCCGATCGCCCCGCAACCGACGATACCGATGGATTTCATGTTATTCTCCACTAACGACAACCTGTATCGCGAAGCTTTTCAGCCTGTCAATCCGATGGCACAAGCACATACAGCATCCAGTAAACCACCACCCCGGTCACCGAAACATACAGCCAAATCGGCAACGTCCAGCGGGCAATCCGCCGGTGGGCGTCAAACCTTGCGCGCAGCGCGCGCGAAAGGGTCATCAGCACCAGCGGCACCATCGCCGTGGCGAGGACTGTGTGCGTGATCAGAATCGTGAAATAGACCGGACGAATCCAGCCCTGGCCCTGGAACTTCACCGAGCCGACGTTGAAGTGATAGATCAAATACGAAATCAAGAACAACACCGAGCTGGCGCACGCCAGCAGCATGCAGCGGCGGTGCGCTTCACGATTTTTCGCGCGAATGAAAAGATAGCCGGTGAAAAGCAAAACGGCGCTGAGTGAGTTCAGCGCCGCGTTGAGAGTCGGTAGATCGGTGAGCGAAATCAATGGGGATAGATATCCGGCAGCAGCATCAGGATCAAAAAAACGCAAAGCGCAAAGGGCACAAGCGCGATGATCGTCAGCGTCTTTTTCTCCATCTTCAAATGCATGAAATGCAAAGCCACCAACGCCGCCTTCCAAACCGCCAATATTACCAGGATCGCCGCCAACGTCATCTTCGACAGACCGAGAAAAGTCACCGCAACTTCGATGACCGTCAGGACCGTCAAGATGACGAAGATTTTAATGTAGTTATGCTGCGAGTGGGCCGCCGTGGACATGTTTTCCTCTCGGTTCTGCTAGAGCAAATAAACGAACGTAAAGATCAAGATCCAGACCAGATCGACGAAGTGCCAGTACAACCCGGCGATCTCGACGTGCTTGGCCTGATAGCGACCGCGATTGACCGCCATCAAAACGCAGATGTTGTAAATCACGCCGCCGGTCACGTGCATGCCGTGGAAACCCGTTAAGATAAAAAACGTCGTGGCAAACAGATCCTTGCTGAAAGTCAGATTGTACTTGGGCAGTATGTCTGTAAACAGATGCGTCCATTCATAGGCTTGCAGGCCAAGAAAGATCGCGCCGCCAAGGATGGTAAAGCCCATGAACTTTTTAAATTTGGCTTTGTTGCCGTCTTGGATCGCCGCCAACGCCAGCACCATGGTGACACTGCTGACAATCAGCAAAAATGTCATCATCGCCGTCAGGTTGATGCCCAGAACTTCGGAAGGCACTGGCCAACTCTTGCTCGCGTAGCGCAAGATGCCATAACCGACGATCAAAGCGCCGAACGACATGGCGTCGCCGGCGAGAAACAACCACATGCCGAGCTTGCCCCAGCTCTCCGGGGTGAGCGGCTTTTCCGCCGGCTGGACATGTCCATGTCCGCCGTGCGCCGCAACAGCCTCACTCATCTTGCACTTTCCTCCTGATTCAAAGCTATCGGAGCCACCGTTTCTTGCGATTCGTTATCGCGCTTGGCGACCGCCCGTCGATAGGCCACGAAAAGAACCGTTCCAATGGTGCCAAACACCAGGTACGGCGTCGCCAGCAAAAATAGCACGCTGGCATTGAAGCCCCCGGCGGTGGGATCGTTCTCGCCGGTGATGCAAACCGAACAGGCATACGCGCGCTGTGCCAGCGCTACAAGCACGCCGCACGCTACACCAAGAACCTTCGCCTTCATAAAATTATCTTTCGATAACTAGCCCAACCCTGCTGCTCTGTCAATAAAGATAAACCAGCCCGTAGAGCACCGGCCAAAGCGCGACGACGAACATCCAGTACATGTTGCAGGTCTGCACGCCGACATGCTGCCGGCCAGTGTAGCTGCCCTGACGGGCTTGCAGCAAAACCACCAACAGCCAGGTCAATCCGCCGAACACGTGCAGCGCGTGAAAGCCGATCAGCGTGTAAAACAGCCCGCCGTAGACACTGCTGCTCACGGTCAGACCAAAGCGCAGGAGCTGCGCCCACTCGTAGCCTTGTATGAACAAAAAAGCCGTCCCCAGCGCTGCCGTAATGGCAAGATACCGCACCAGCCCAATGCGATCGCTCACCCGCGCGGCTTTCAAGGCGCGCCACATGGTAAAAGCGCTGGCGATCAGGATGATCGTGTTGACACCGGTCACCCCCACCGGTAGACGCGGCTGAAAGGGCGGCGGCCAATGCACGGCGTTGACTCGAAAAACCAGATAGGCGCCGATCAATCCGGCGAAAAACATCACTTCGGCGCCGAGAAACATGACTACGGCCAACCAAGCATTTGCGGCGATCGGCCGGTTCGGCCGCACCGGCGGCGCCGGTGGCTCGCCGCCACCGAAGCGCGCCGCTTTGCCGACGGCAACCGGCTCGAACTCGGTCAACTTCCTCGCGGTCGATTCTTGCGCCATGGCTCGCTACCTCATCAGTACGCGATGATAAAAGCGACGACTGCGGCGATGTAAAGCAAGATAAACCCACTTAACAAGAGGCCGAAGCGGGATATCTTCGGCTGCCACTTGGCTGCCGTATGTCGGTCCATGGTGGTCATTGTACTCAATGAGGCACTCGATCTAAAGCCATCACCAGCAATGACACGGGAAGATAGATGAGCGAGGCAAAAAGCAAGTGGCGCGCCCGCCTGAGGGTCGAGTCAAGTACTAAGCGAATGCCATAGACCAGAAAGCCAACGCCCAGCGCAAACGCCACCACGAAATAAATCGGCCCAGCGACACCCAAGAGCGTCGGCAAGAGGCTCACCACTAAAAGGGCCGCCGTGTGGCTAACGATTTGTCGACTCGTGCTGCTGCCTTCGGGCTCGATCACCGGCAGAAATTGAATACCGGCTTTTGCATAATCTTCACAGTAAAGCCGCGCAATCGCCAGCGTATGCGGCACCTGCCACAGAAACATGATGGCAAATAAAACCCATGCCGACACGTCCAGGCTATCGCGCGCGGCGACCCAGCCGATGACCGGCGGCAGAGCGCCCGGCACCGCACCCACGAGCATGCACAGGGAGCTGCGCGGCTTCATCGGCGTGTAAAGAACCAGATAGCTCAGAGTGATAAACGCCGTAACCAAAGCGCTCAACAAGCTCACCGCTAACCAGAGGTAGACCAGGCCCGCCAAGGCGACGGCGACGCCGAACCAAAGCGCCTCACGCGCGGCGATGCGACCATCCGGCACGGGCCGGCGCCGGGTGCGTTCCATCAACGCATCGGTCTGGCGCTCCATGAACTGATTGAGCGCCAACGTGCCGCCGGCGGCTAGGGCGACGCCAAAGAGCATTTGCAGCAGGCGCAAATAATTCGGCACCTCACCGGAGCCGACATAAAATCCGACAAACGCCGTGATCAGAATCATCAAGACCACGCGCGGCTTGGTCAGTTCAAAAAAATCGGCGACGCGGCGCGCCACGAACGCGCCGGAGAGGATCGTGCTTTGGCTGCTCGAGCTCATGCGGGAAGCTGCTCCGATAGGACCTGACGACGACCGACAGCTGCGGTTGCGCCCCTCGAATAACGATACGCGCGCAGCGTCAAGACCACGCTGGTCGCCAACATCAATGCGCCGACGACCAGATGGGAGGTCGTTAATATTACAATCGCCTCGAACGGCCAACGTAGCGCAACGGTAAACTTGGCAAGGTAAGAAACGGTGCCGAGAATGACCTGCAGACCCAGTAAGATCGCCAGCCACACGGCCGGCCGCGCCAGCGTTTTTTGCTCGGCATGGGCACGCAACACCCGGAGCAGCAACAAGACCACGTGCACAGCGACCAGCGCGGCGAATAACAGATGGCCATCCAAGCGCTCGCCGGTGTGGCGCAAGAGCGCGCCGAAAATCACCTGCACGTAAATCAAACCGGTGGTGATCGCAGCAAGTCGGCGCAGCTTGCCGCCGTCAACGACGAGCGGATTTTTCATCTCGGTGCGCCATTCAGCCGAGGTAAAGACCGCCAGGCAGACGGTCAGGGCAAAGAACGCCTGAGCGAAACAGGCGTGCACGATGGCCAACGTGTCCCGCAGTAGCACAACTCGCAACCCGCCCAAGACGCCCTGGAAAATAACCAGGCCAAGGGCGAAGATACCCAACCAACGGAGCCAGTTGCGCGACTCCTTGAGCCACAATGTGACCGCCAAAACAATGGTGAGCAAGCCGACGCAGGAAGCCACCAAGCGGTGGCTGTGCTCATAGAAAATGCCGCCGATCATCTTCGACCACGGATAGAGAAACATGTTGTAGCCGAACGTTGTCGGCCAATCGGGAACCGCTAAGCCGACGCCAAGGCTGGTCACCAGCCCGCCGATAAAAAGGAGAGGAAGAGTCGCGCAGGAAAGTACAACCGCTAGGCGATGCGGCCAGGGAGAGAAGGACTGGGAAAGGACGGCATGGCCGCCCTTTCCGCTTTCCGCTTTCATACTTCTGCTTTCGATCAGTGCGCTCGGGCTGCCGCCTTGGTTCCCAGGTTCCTATCCTGCGGCAGCCAGTCTTCTTTTACTTCCGGAGAACTGTATTCGTAAGCACCGCGATACACCGTCGGCGTATGCTCGAAGTTGCCATGCGGCGTGGGGTACGGAACAGTCCACTCCAAAGTGTTCGCCTGCCAGGGGTTCTTCTCGGCCTTCTTACCGGCGATCAGGCTCCAAACGAAGTTCCACAGAAAGAAAATCTGCGATGCGCCGAGGAGCAGCGCGCTGACGGTAATAAACACATTCCAATGTTGCATGGGTTGCAGGAATTCATACTGCATCGGGTTGTAGATGCGCCGCATATGGCCGCCGACACCGAGAAAATGCATCGGGAAAAAGGCGCCGTTGAAGAAGATGTAGGTCAGAAAGAAATGCAACTTTGCCATGCCTTCGTTCATCGACCGGCCGAACATTTTTGGGAACCAGTAGTAAACGGCGGCGAACAAAGCGAAGACGATGCCGGCAACCACGTAGTGGAAATGCGCCACGATGTAATAGGTGTCGTGAATGAAGATATCGACCGGCGTCGAAGCCATGAAGATGCCGCTCAAGCCGCCGATCAAAAAGTTCGACACGAAACCGAGCGCAAACAGCATCGGCGCGGTGAAACGAATCGTGCCGCCCCAAAGTGTGCCGAGCCAATTGAAGGTCTTGATCGCTGACGGCACTGCAATGACCATGGTCGTCATCATGAACGCGGTGCCCAAAAGCGGGTTCATACCGCTGACGAACATATGATGGCCCCAGACGATCCAGGACAAAAACGCAATGGCGATCATTGAGAATGCCATAGCGTGGTAACCGAAGATCGGCTTACGAGAAAAAGTCGAAAGGATATCGGAGGTCACGCCCATGGCCGGCAACACCAGAATATAAACTTCCGGATGGCCGAAGAACCAGAACATATGCTGCCAGAGCAGCGGCTCACCGCCGCCTTCCGGCAAGAAGAAGCTCGTCCCCATGGTGCGGTCGAAAAGCAGCATCGCCAGCGCCGCCGTCAAAACCGGCAGCGCCAAAAGCAAGAGGATCGCGGTGACAAACAGCGACCAGACGGTCAGCGGCATGCGAAAATAGGTCATGCCCGGCGCGCGCATGTTGACGATGGTCGTAATGTAATTAATAGCGCCCATCAACGATGAAACGCCGTTGATGAGCAGGGCTATGATCCATAAATTCTGCCCCAGCCCAACACCGGTGTACTGGCTTCGCGCCGACAGCGTTGCGTAGCTCGTCCAACCTCCTCCCGCCGGCCCGCCAGCGACAAAGAAGCTCGCCAGCATCACGATGCCCGAGACAAACGACACCCAAAAAGAAAACATGTTGAGCTTGGGAAACGCCATGTCTCCCGCGCCAATCATCAAAGGAATCAGAAAATTGCCGAAGGTCCCGACCATGATCGGCATGACGACGAAGAAAATCATGATCGTGGCGTGCATGGTGAACAAGGCGTTATACGTTTGCGGCGGAATGATGCCGCCGCCCTTTTCACCGGGGTAAATGTAGGGCTCCGAGATAAAACCCAAACCCGGCACCGGTGTTTCCGGCCAAGCCAGCTGCCAGCGGACTAGCATGGCAAGCAAGCCGCCGACCAAGATCATGAATAAGCCCTGGAACAAAAACTGCCGCCCGATCATCTTATGATCGAGCGAAAAAATATAATGACTAATGAAACTCTGTTGATGGTGGCCGTGCGCCGCGTGGGCTGCTTCGCTCATCGCTTAAGATCCTCCGTCTAAAACTCAGAAACCTGCTTACTCTATGCGAGATTGGTTGGTTCGGCTCGTCCTGAGCCGTGCCGGCGTATAGTTCCTTACTGCTGGATGCTGACTTCCACTCGCCGGGCCTCAGCGTCGTTGCCCGTGCCGGTCGTTTCCTGCGGCTTTTGCATGACAACACGGTCTTCACCAATGCCGGCTGCTTTTAGCGCTTCACGCGCGGCCCTGGCGCGGTTTTTGGCGAGCTCTTCGTTTTGCGCCTTGTTGCCGGTGGGATCGTGATATCCGGAAATCACCGCTTTGCTGCTCGGGTTGGCATTGAGATAGTCGAGAATAACTTTCAACGTCTCCGGCGTTTCCTTGGGGAGAGCGTTGGCGCCCACTGCGAAATAGAGTTTGGCCGCCGGTGGAAGCGCGGCGGTTGCCGGAGCCGGAGCCGGCGCTTCGGCTTGGGCGGCCGGTTTGCCACCGAGGTTCTGGTCAGCCCATTTCTTGTAATCTTCCGCGCTATGCACGTAGAGCCAGCCCTTCATGCCCGAGTGGCCGAAGCCGCAGAGTTCGGCGCAGGGCAGCTCATATTTGCCGGCCTTGGTGGCCTCGAACCAGACAAGAATATTACGCCCCGGCACCGCGTCTTGTTTTAGGCGCAGGCTCGGTGCGAACAGGCTATGGATGACGTCCTTCGATGTCAGTTGAATGCGGATGACTTTATTGACCGGCACATGAATGTCGTTGTCGAACTTCACATCGTCTTCGGTGCCCAACTTGCCGTCAGCACCCGGGTAGGCGACGTCCCAATTGAACTGTTTTGCCGCCACTGAGATTTCAAAATCGCTCGCCGGCGCATGGCGCTTCACTTTGGCCCAGGTGTTGGCGCTCATGAAAGCCAACACAATCAGAATCGCCGCCGGCACGATGGTCCAAATGATTTCTAATGTCGTGTTGCCGTGGGAATAGGTCGCGCGCCGTCCCCCGGTTTCGCGATAGATAAAGAGAAACACCACCATCAGCACGGTTACCAATACGAACGCGACCGCGGTGATGTAGTAGATGAGAAAGAATAGTGAATCTATTTCACCGCCGTACGTCGAGACATTTTCCGGCAACCACTGAAGCATCTAGTCAACCATCCTTAAAAAATGATTTTGCGAAAATGGCGTGGAAACTTTTCTTTGCTAACACAGCGATTCCACCATTTCAAGCGAAAATCTCTTTGAATTACCAAGCTTTTATGCGATTGTGTGGCGCACTCTTACGAACTGAGATATTTTTTTTCGATGAATGTTTGGTACACCCTGAGCGCGTCGCTCCATCTGGTCGCGATCGCCCTATGGCTCGGCGGCATAGCCTTTTTTCTAGTGGTTTACGGCCCGGCAGTGCATCAATTGGAGCCCAATATCGGCATACGGGCGCTCCATCGCGGCCGTTTGGCTTTCGAAAAACTCTCCTGGCTGGCGATCATTGTGCTTCTGATCACCGGCATCGCCAACATCATACTGCGCAGCCATGCCAGCAACCTGCCGCTCGCGCCGTCCTACATGTTGGGCTTGTCCATCAAGCTCTTTCTTTTCCTGGCGATGGTGGTGCATCACTGCCTGCAGGTTTTCAAATATGGCCCGCAACTCGCCGCGTTGACGGAGCGGGCGCCGACCCATGCCATGGTTTGGCCCGAGGAGCTGCGCGCGCAATGGCAGCGCTGGTTCACGCTGCTTAAAATCAACGCGACGCTGGGGCCGATTGTGATACTGATGGGGTTGATGTTGACGCGTTAGTAAAGCGAAAAACCCGAAACAATCGATTTTTCGTGATTTTCCTGTGTTTCGTGGTTCTCGTCTAACCTTTCGGATACAAACTCTTGATCAAGCCGCTGTCTTCGAGCTGTCTGACGAAGCGGGTATCCATGAAAGCTTCCGGCGCGAAACTATTCGCCCGAGGATCGCGCACGGCCACCTGTTCGAGCACGAACTTTATCCCGCCCGCTGTCGGATAGGGCACGCGCTGCAGTTTGGGCGCGTAAAAGTCCACCGTGGAGGCAAGAATCGCGGCGTCTTTGATGCCGGTGTATTTGCCGGTGACTTTCATCGCCAACTCGCGATTGTTGATATAGAGCGCGATGGCTTCGGTGTAGGCGCGGACGAAGCGCTGCACCGTATCCATGTTGTCTTTGATGTAGGATTTTTTCACCGCCAGGCCGACAAACGGAAACTCCAATCCCAACTTGGCAATATCGGCCAGCTCTTTGAAGCCGATGCGCTTGCCGTGGTCCGTGAACGGGTCGGCCAACGCGCCGGCGGCGACGCGGCCGGATTGGATGCTGTTGAAAATGCCCGGATAGTCTTCGAGCTGGATCAGCGCGACATCTTTTTCCGGTTGGAGGCCAGCCCTGCGGATCGCGTAGCGCGCCGAGATGTCTGTGTTAGAGCCATAGCGAGTTACCCCCACGGCTTTACCTTTCAGATCTTCCATGCGGTTGACCGTGCCCATGATCACGATCGGCGTCGTATTGAGCGCGACAGCGACAAATGTCACATCCATGCCGGCAACACCCGCGGCGAGCATCGCAGGCCCGCCCATTTGTGACAATTGAATTTCGCCGGCGACCAAAGTCTGCGCCATGGTCGAGCCGCTACGGATGTAAGCCACATCGGCGCGCAGGCCATTTTTCTCGAACAGGCCGGCTTCGCGTGCCATCCACAATACGGCGTGCGGCCCCGAGGTCGCCGCGTACCCGGTCATCACGCGCGCCGGCGTCTGCGCCAAGGCCTGCTGGCCGCCGAGTAGCAACGCCAACAGAAAAAACATCGATCGAATCATTTGTCCTCCATTCACTTACTTGATTCCAGGACGGATTCAGAAGTATAGAGGTAAGCGAGAAGCAAGGTCAATATTGGGCTTTCCGAATAGGAGCTCGAATGGTGTATCTGCGCAAGATGTTTCTTTTGCTGGCTTTCGTTTTGCTTCAGGCCGGCCCGGCGGCGGCCGCCAACATAAATGTCGTTTGGACCAGCGAGGTTGGCCAGTTCGCCCCGCTCTGGGTGACCAAAGAGGCCAAGCTGTTCGAGAAATACGGCAACAGTGTGCAACTCATATTCATTCAAGGCGCTTCCTCCGCGGCAGCGGCGCTCACCTCTGGCGACGCCCACGTCGGGATGTTTTCGCCGCAGGTGGTGATTTCGACGCCGCAGTTGGAATTGCTCATGTTCGGCCGCCTGGGCAATACGATGGATAATCGCATCTATGCCAAGAAAGGCATCAAGAGCCTCAAAGAAGTAAAACGGGTGGCCATTAGCCGCTTTGGCAGCAACGCCGACTTCGCGGCTCGCTATCTCCTACAGCGCGAAGGGTTGAAACCGGAAATCGACGTGGCTTTGCTGCAAGTCGGCAATCAATCCAACCGCATCGCCGCGGTGGAAACCAACAACGCCGACGCCGCCATGCTGACGCCGCCGATGACGCTTCAGGCGCGCAAACTCGGCATGACGCTCTTGGTCGACGCCTCGAAGATGAACATTCCCTATTCCAGCTTGATGTTTGTCGCGCGCCGCCCCTACTTGACCAAAACCCGCGCCGAGTTGGTCAACTTCACCAAAGCGATGATCGAGGGCGTGGCGCTTTACAAAGCGAACAAGGAGTTTTCGCTCAAAGTGTTGTCCAAGTACATGAAAGTTCAAGATCGTGAAATATTGGAAGAAAACTTTCGCGAGTACGATTTTCCGCTCAGGCCCTACCCTGCCAAAGAATACTTCGAGCTGCCGATTCAAGAAGTCGGCAAGAAGGATCCCAAGGTTTTGAAGGAAAATCCCGAACGCTACGCCGACATGTCGCTGGTCAAAGAAATCGAAAACAGTGGCTTCATCGACAAGGTGATGGCGGAATACAAAGTCAAATAGCTGAGAAGGATTCCTTACCCCTTTGCAAAAAGGGGGGAACACTGAACTGAGAATAAGCGATTTTACTCATCAATAAAGGAGGACAAACTATGGCAAGCTCAAGAGGCGCAACTCTACTAGGCCCTGACAAACTGGAACTACGCGAATACCCCATCCCCGACATTCCGCCCGATGGTGGATTGTTGAAAGTCGAGATAGGCGGCGTCTGCGGCACTGACGTCAAGTATCTCCACGGCAAGCTCAAAGTCGACTACCCGATCATCCTCGGCCATGAAATCCTTGGCCGGGTCGAGAAGCTCGGCAGCAAGGCCGCGGCGATCCACCACGTCAAAGAAGGCGACCGGGTCATTCTCAAGGGCGCGCTGGGCTGCGGCCGCTGCCCCGACTGTCGGCGCAACAATCAGCGCTTCTGCCGGCAAAGAACCAATTACGGCGGACGCACCAAGTGCGACCAGCCGCCGCATCTGTTTGGCGGCTTCGCCGATTATCTCTATCTCGCGCCCGACGTGCTTTGCACCAAAGTGAGCGAGTCGCTTTCTGCTGAAGCGGCCGCGCTCGTGGGCTCCGTGATGGCCAACGGCTTTCAGTGGGCGCTCAAACGGGGTGGCGTTAAGATGGGTGATTACGTTTTGATCCAGGGCCCCGGCCAGCAGGGGCTATCCTGCACCTTTGCTTCCAAGCACGGCGGCGCCGCGAAAATTTTCGTCAGCGGCATCGGCCGCGACAAACCGCGGCTCGATTTGGCGAAAAAATTTGGCGCCACGCGCGTTATTAACGTCGAAGAAGAAGACGTGGTCGAAGTCGTTCGTAAAGAAACCAACGGCGAGATGTGCGACGTGGTCGTCGATGTTTCCGGCAATCCCAATGCGATCTTGAAATCAGTCGACTGCCTGCACCGCCAGGCCACCATGGTCCTCGGCGGTTTGACCGGCGACACGACGGTGACGCCGATGCTCATGGACAAACTAGTCTGGAGCGAGATCAAGCTCCAAGGCTGCTTCACCGCCGACAACGACGCCACCGAAGCGGCGCTACGCATCATCGAAGAGACCAAATTCCCGGTTGAGCAAATGGTCAGCCACGTCTTTCCCTTAAAAGACATCGAGCACTGCATCCGCTCCATCGGCGGCGAAGTGCCGGGCACGTTCCCGACCAAGGCGTTGATCAATCCGGCGATCGGTTAAAACAAAAGGTAGGGGCGACCGGCCGGTCGCCCTTACAGATTGCATGATCCAAGGCCTCAAAGACAAAGTCGTCATCGTCACCGGCGGTGCCCATGGTATCGGCAAAGCCTACTGCAAAGGGTTTGCCGGCGCTCGAGCGCGGGTGGTGATTGCCGACAGTGATCAGGCCGCCGCGGAAAAAGCTGCAGCCGAAATCGTAGGGGCGATTCATGAATCGCCCTTCCCGCTGCACACCGATGTTTCGAACGAAGCATCAACAAAAAACATGGCGGCCAAAGTGCTGGAGCGCTTTGGCCGCATCGATGTATTGATCAACAACGCCGCGGTATTTTCGGTCGTGCCGATGAACCGCGGCCGCATCGAAACCATCGACCCTGATGAGTGGGATCGTTTGATGGCGGTGAATCTGCGCGGCCTGTTTTTCTGCTGCCGCGCGGTCTTGCCGACCATGCGCGCGCAGAAATCCGGCAAGATCATCAACGTCGCCTCGGGAACGGTCTTCGCCGGCAGCCCGGGGCGCATTCACTACGTGACGTCGAAAACCGCCACCATCGGTTTCACCCGCACGCTGGCGCGCGAAGTCGGTGAGTTCAACATCAATGTGAACTGTCTGGCGCCGGGCAACACGCTATCGGAAGAAAACCCGGACGAAGCGACGATTCGCCTGCGCGAATCGTCGGCGGGCCTGCGCGCACTCAAGCGCGTGCAAGTGCCCCAGGACGTCGTCGGCGCCATGCTGTTTCTCGCGTCGCCGTTGAGCGATTTCATGACAGGACAAACCGTCAACGTCGACGGCGGGATATCGTTTCTTTGAGGCACCAGTGTTCAACACTGCACCCTTAATGGGATCGAAGGTTCCGTCATACCGGCGCAGGCCGGTATCCATCCCTCAACCCAACCTGGATGCCGGCCTGCGCCGGCATGACGTTATGAGGAGTTTGCCATGAACGTTTCCTATCCGATCATCGACGCCGACGGCCATATCTTGGAAAAAGATCGCGAGCTGCACGACTACCTCGGCGGCCGCTACTCCAGCGCACCGCGCTTCGAGACCTATGGCTACTTTCCGTCGCTCGACGGCTGGAATCGCGGCACCGGTGTGCCGGGAAAAGATCCGGAGACGCCGGCTTCGCGCTGGCTGCAATTCTTGGACGAGTTAGGGGTCCACTTGACGGTTCTCTACCCCACCAGCGGATTAGGATTGGGGCTAGTACAGAATCCCGAGTGGTCCTGCGTGCTCGCGCGGGCTTACAACTCTTGGCTCTCCGACCGCTTTTTGAAGGTGAGCCCGCGCCTGCAAGGCGTGGCGCTCTTGCCGGTGCATGAGCCCATCGAGGCCGCCAAAGAATTAGCGCGTGCGAAGTCGCTCGGCTTCGTCGCCGGTCTCATGCCGGCCGTCACCTGGCTGCACAAGGGCTACGGCCACCATGACTTCGATCCAATCTACGAAGCGGCGGAGAAGCTCGACATGCCGCTCACGATCCACGGCGCGCCCAGCCGCGGCATGGGCTTCGATTTCTTCAACAAGTTTCTCCACGTCCACACGCTGGAACATCCGTTCGCGATCTTGATTCAATTCACCCACATGGTTTTCGAAGGTGTCTTCGTGCGCTTTCCCAAACTGCGCGTGGCGTATCTCGAAGCCGGCTGCGGCTGGCTCCCCTACATGATGGACCGCATGGACGAAGAGATGGAGAAGCCCTACCGCGTTCAGGCGCCGCTGTTGAAACAAAAACCCAGCGAGCTGATCCGCAATGGCCAGATCTGGACCACCTGCGAAGTCGAGGAGAAAGCGCTGCCGTCGGTGCTGAAACTATTCAATCCCAAATGCTTGATGTGGCCCTCGGACTATCCGCACGAGCGGCTGCCGGACATGTTCAAGCGCGATATTCCGGAGTTTCTCGAACGGGACGACATCAGCGACGAAACTAAGAAAGCGATCCTGCACGACAACCCAGTGAACTTTTACCGGCTGAAGATTTAAGAAAGTATCTCGCGCAGAGGCGCAGAGATCGCAGAGAAAAAATATTTTCCGAACTCAGCGCCTCGGCGCGAGATATTCTTCTGAATTCTCCCCCACAGGAGGCTCATCATGCGTTTGAAAGACAAAGTTGCCATCGTCACCGGCGGCGGCGTGGGCATCGGTAAAGCCTATGCCCACGGTCTCGCGAAAGAAGGTGCGAAGGTTGTCGTCGCCGATATTCAAGACACCGAAGCGCAGAAGGTCGCCGCGGAAATCAAAGCCGCCGGCGGCGCAGCGATCGCCGTCGCGGTGGATGTGACGTCGCGAGAAAAAACTCAAGCCATGGCGGCCGCCGCGCTCAAAGCCTACGGCCGCATCGATATTCTCGTCAACAACGCGGGGCTCTATTCCGCGCTCAAGAAGAAAGCCTTCATGGAAATCGACGGCGACGAGTGGGACCGCGTCATGGCGGTCAATGTCAAAGGACTTTGGCATTGCGTCAAAGCCGTCTATCCGTCGATGAAACAGCAGGGCAAAGGCAAGATCATCAATATTTCGTCGGGCACGACCCAAACCGGCACGCCGATGTTTTTGCACTACGTCTCGTCGAAGGGTGCGGTGCTCTCGTTTACCCGCGCCTTGGCGCGCGAGGTGGGCAGCGACAACATCTGCGTCAACTCGATCATGCCCGGCCTGACTATTTCGGGCCCCAACCAGGAAGGGGTCACCAGCCCCGAGCAGCTCGCCGACCGCAGAAAGCGGCGCGCCTTTCAGCGCGACCAAGTGCCGCAGGATCTCGTCGGCACGGTGATCTTTCTTGCTTCTGATGACAGCGACTTCATGACCGGCCAGTCGATCGTCGTCGACGGCGGCATGAACATGCATTGAGGCAACGGGATTAGAGGGTCGCGAGACTTATTCAAAGACTATACTCGTAAACGTCACCGCCGAGCCGGTCTCCTGCGTGAAGGCTTGGCCGTAGTGCAGGTGATTGCCGCGCGTGTCGTCGAGCAGATGAATGAGTGAGTAGAGCGGCGAGAAGCCGCAGATTTTGCGCTTGTCCTGATCTTTGGCGATCTCGTGAAAAAATCCCGGCGCGTCCAGGGCAGCTAAACGCTCGACCAGTTTGTGGTCTTCGTCTTCAACCCATTTGAGGAACGCTTCATCGACCGGTTCGTGATCGCCGAATTGCTTGCCCACATGGGCTAGGTCGACGCCGGCAACGAAACAGACTTGCCGGCCGTCGGATTCGGCAAGCCGGCGCAAAACGCTAAGGAACTTGCCGACATCGTTTTGGCTCTCCGGCAGGGTTTTGCTGATCATCGCTTCGTGAAACGACGACACCAAGATTGGCACGATCTTAAACGGCCGCTCCGGTTTGCCGGAGAGCTCGGCGCGTTTTTGCGCGATGTACTTCAAATAGAGCACTTGGAATTCGACCGAATGCTCGCCGCGGTGCAGATACTCGTCGACAAAAAAATCGCTGGCACATTGCTCGTGCAAGCGGTTGACAAATTCTCGATCGGTCTCGACGACGCCCAGCGGGGTCTCAAAATCTTTCAGCGTTAAAATATACGGCATTTCGCCGCCGCAGTGCGAAGTCCCAAGGATAATGTAGAGATCCGCCCCTGCGCTTTCCGCCAAGCTCTTGTACGCCCAGGCATAGGCGGGCCCGCCGCGATGGAAATCGATGTGCGGCGCAACGATCGCTTTCGGCGTCGGCGCAGAGTTTTTGCCCGCCGGCATGCCCGGCCCTTTCGGCGATTGAAAGTAACCGTCGAGCTGGGCTCTGAGCCCACGCGCATCGTTCTTGTAGCAACCACCCACATGCGCGGCGGCGCGCGTCGGCTGCCGGCGAAACTCTAAGATCAACCCTTTTTGGAACGTCGCGAAGTTCTCACTCTGCAAATAGTGCTGCTGGTCGAGCATGTCGACGAACTTTTTCAGCTCGTCGCTCAGCAGCAATGTGCCAAACTGTTTGGCATAGGCCTCCTGAATATCGAGCAGCGAATGCTGGCCGTCGAAGTGAGAAAGAATGAAATAACCCACCGGCGAAAGACCGATGGGGGTGGCGAAGTTGGCGGGATCTTTAAGATAGATAAGGGTCTGCTCCCCCTCTTTTACCGGGAACGCATCGACATATCGCAGCAGCGGTTTGTCCATGGGTCCGAACAAAAATCAGACAATGCCTAATCTCTGCTTCGCCTCCTCGGCGATCATGCTCGGATTCCACGGCGGGTCCCAGACCAGATCGACAGTGGCATCGCTCACCCCTTCGAGCGCCATGATTTTCTGTTTGGCGTCGTTGGCGATCATCGTCCCCATGCCGCAGCCCGGCGCCGTCAGCGTCATCTTTACCGCCACCTGATCGTCGTTGACTTCGACGTCGTAGACCAAACCGAGGTCGACGATGTTGACCGGAATCTCCGGGTCGTAGCAATCTTGCAGCGCTTCGTAAACCTGTTCTTTGGTGACCATGAGAGTTTTCCTCTTAGCTCGAGACGATTTTCAACCCTTGAACTCTCTGCGCGCGCTCGGAAGCGATCGACAGTTGGCCGGCCAACTTGGCCGCGATATCGAGAAAACTTTTGCTTACGGGTGATTTCGGATCTTGCACGAGAATCGGCACGCCGCTGTCGCCGCCCTCGCGCAGCGCCGGTGTGATCGGAATTTCACCGAGATAAGGAATTTGAAATCGATCTGCTGCATTCTTGGCGCCGCCGCGGGAAAAAATATCGTGCTCCTTGCCGCAGCCGTCGCAGATGAAATAGCTCATGTTCTCAACGATGCCGAGGATCGGAATCATCACTTTGTCGAACATCGATTTCGCCCGCACGACATCGGCCAACGCGACGTTCTGCGGCGTCGCCACCAACAACGCGCCGCTGACTTTCAATTGCTGCGAAAAAGTAATCTGCACGTCGCCGGTGCCCGGCGGCATGTCGACGACCAGATAATCCAAGTCGCCCCAATGCACGTCGGCCATCAATTGATGCAGCGCTTTGCCCAACATTGGGCCGCGCCAGATCACCGCCTGATCGGGGTCGAGAAAAAAGCCGATGGACATGATCGGAATGCCGTGCGCCATGGTCGGCGCGATTTTCTGCGCGCCGGCGACGTCGACCTTGGTGGGCTCGCCCTTCACGCCCATGATGATCGGCACCGAGGGGCCGTAAATGTCGGCATCGAGGAGGCCCGTCGCCGCGCCGTGCGCTTTGAGCGCGACCGCGAGATTGGCGGCCACCGTCGACTTGCCCACGCCGCCCTTGCCCGCAGCGACCAACACGACATTTTTCACCGACGGCAAGAGATCGGTCTGTCCGGCGCCAGCTTTGCTGCCACGCACCTGAGCGCCGAAGTTAATTTCCAGCCCGGTAATCCCCGCCACGCTGGCCAGGGCCATTTTACAGTCGGTTTCAATAGTTTCTCGGAGCGGACAGGCTGGCGTCGTCAGCTCCACGGTAAAGCTAACCCTGCCGCCGTTTAGGGCGAGTTGCTTCACCATGCCTAGGCTGACAATGTCTCGGTGCAGTTCCGGATCTTGCACGCGGCTTAATGCTTGAAGAATTTGCTCCTGCGTTACAGCTTCCACAAGGTTCCTTTCGCGAATGAAAAAACTATAGACCTATAAGGTCTATCAGGTCAACGATTCTCCCCGGCCAAAGCGCAGCGCGCAGAGTTTTCATTGCATCTGCCGCTACTTACCTTGCCGCTCTCGGTTTGCTCTGATAAAATTGAGGTAACTTTTACACCCTTAACAACACTTGCAAATGCGTCAGGAGGTTTCCATGCGAAACGCTGCAAAGAGAGTGGCTTTGGTATGTCTCATCGGTGCGGTGACAGGCTGCGCTGGCGGTTCGATTACTAAGCGTGAAGCCGGCGCCGGCATTGGCGCGCTCGGCGGCGCCGCAGCGGGAGGTGCCATCGGGTCGGCGGTAGGCCGCCCAGGAGTGGGGGCGGCGGTCGGGGGGCTATTGGGGTTGGGCGCCGGCGCGTTGATCGGCGACCAAATCCAGGGAACCGACAACCGACAGATCGACCAACAGCGTCAAATCGACAGCAATCAGGCGGAAATCGAGCGCCAGCGGCGCGAGCTGGAACGTCTGAGAAAACAGGGCGAATATTAGCATCCGGCACAAAAAATCTACTTTTTTTCCGAGTTAAACGTCTAATAGCAAAGCGCCGCCGCCGTGAGTTTCCCGTGGCGCGTGCCAAGAAGGAGTATCAATGATGAATCTTTCAATGAAAAAGCTTACCGGTGTGGCATTGTCAGCCGCCGTTATTATTTCGGGGTGCGCCGGGGGTGAGATAACCACTCGCGAAAAAGGCGCTGCCATTGGCGCGCTAGGTGGAGCCGCGGCCGGTGCGGCCGTCGGAGCTGCGGTCAGACGCCCGGGAACCGGCGCTGCCATCGGCGGCGTGTTAGGCCTCGGCGCCGGCGCAATCATCGGCGATCAGATTCAAGGCCAGCAAAACAAACAGGCCGAGCAACAGCGCTCCCTCGATCAACAGCGTGTTGAGATCGAAAAGAACCGCCAATTGATCGAAGAGTTGCGCAAACGCAACATCGACGCGCGCGAAACCGACCGGGGCGTCATGGTCAATCTGCCGGCGGTCAATTTCGAATTTGACCGCGCCGACCTGACCCGCGACGGTCAAAGCAAAGTCAGCCAAATCGCCAGCATCATTCGCAGAGATGCGCCGGGCCGCAGAATCTCGGTGGAAGGGCACGCGAGCCGCGAAAGCGCCGCTCAGGAGGATTACAACCAGCGGCTTTCCGAACGACGGGCTAATACAGTGGCCGATGCCCTTGAGCGCAACGGCGTCGATGGCCGCAATCTTGGCGCCCGCGGCCTTGGCACCCGTTCGCCAATCGCAACCAACGATACGGAATCGGGGCGCAGCCAAAACCGCCGCGTGGAAGTAATTATCGAGAACTAGCCGAGCCAAAGCGCGGCTCGGTGCCGGCGCGCAGCCGCTGAATATTGCCGCGGTGGCGCCAAACGATCATGACGGCAAGAAGAACTCCCATGCCGACTAAAACCGGCGGATAGGCTAAAAGCCACAAAGCTATTGGGGCAGCGGCAGCAGCGGCAATCGAGCCCAATGAAACGATGCGGCTGCTGCCAATCACCCCAGCGAAAACCCCGACGAAAACCAACGTGGCGAGCGGCGCCAAGGCCAGGAAAACCCCCAACGCCGTGGCCACTCCCTTCCCACCTTTAAACTTAAGGTAGACTGGATAGAGATGTCCCAGAAACGCCGCGATGCCGGCGCAGGCGATCGCCAGTTCCGCTAAATTCATCCGGCGCCCAACCACAACCGGCAGGACTCCTTTGGCGACGTCGATGACTAACGTCAGTATTCCCTGACGCTTGCCGACGACGCGGGCAACGTTCGTGGCGCCGACGTTGCCGCTGCCGGCACTGCGGACATCGACACCGGCGAGCTTTCCTAACACATAGCCGCTCGGGATCGCACCGATGAAATAGGCGCAAAGAATCAACAAAATTTCCATGAGGGAGCAAACAATATGAACCGGTTTAAAACATCAAGCGGCTGCGCTTGAGCCGCTCGCGCCGCAGAGAGTGAATACCGCCGCAAATCCACCCTAGAACGAAGGTCAGCACTGCAACGCCGAGCCAAATGGCGGTGCCCAAGCCGCCACCGACTAGGAGGTCGATCAACGGCCGCGATTTGCCGGCTGCTGCATTAGTGCCGACGGTAAGCGGCACCGGCCCCTTTGCCGCCGGAGCGCTTGGCACCAGAGCCGGCGCAGGAGGCACGGCAGTCGGAGTCACCGGTGCTTCTGCGGATTTTTTAGGGTTGGCCACCGGCGTGGGTACGTTCGGTGGGACCGGCGTCTTGCCAACTTCTTTGGTTTCGCCGGCCTTCGCCGGCGTCCCGGCCGCTTTCTGCGGCTCGGAAAACTTCAACAAGTTCTTATGAATAAAGCCCCTTTGCCCTTCGGCGGCCGTCACCTGGTACCATTCGCCGTCTAGTCTTTCAACCATAACGGCGTCGCCCTCCTTGAGGGTGACGATGATCGCCTGTTCGACGCTCGGGCCAACGCGCAGGTTCGCCGTCGGAGTGCCAGAGACCAGCGCCTTCTCAGCGCCGAAGGCTGGCGAACTGCTGAAGAAAGCGATTACTAGCGCAAGAAAAACTCGAACAATTGCGACGTGCATGGCTTTGACCTAATACGGGTTGTCTCATGGCCGCTCTTCGGCCACAAAAAAGCCCCGCATAGCGTGCACCCATGCGAGGCTTTTGCTCTACATCGAAACCAGAACTACGGTCGTTTGTAGAAATTGGGATCCATCTTCGTCGTGGTGCCGGACTTAGCGAGTTCTTCTTCGAAGGCTTTGCGAATCCATGGTTGTTCGTCGAAATATTCAATCTGGTTGCCGCCGGCTTTGACATCCTTGTCGACTTTGGTGATGTCGCCAAAGCCTTCGCCCAGGCTGTATTTGATACCGCCCAAACGCGGCGGCAGATAGCGCGCGCCCTCCGCTCCCGTGTTGAAATGTTGGTGCCACATCATCGCCGGCGGCGTAAACACGCTGCCGTCCTGCCAGTCGTAGCGTTTCGGCTCTTGTCCTTCTCTCCAGAAGAGTGAAAAACCTTTGCCTTTGATGATGATCACGTTGAAGCCAGGGCCATGGCGGTGGGCTTTCTTGTAAGTTCCCACGGGAAATTCCGAGATATGTGCCGCCATTGAGCCGTTGGCCATTTCCAGGAAAACATTCTTACCGCCGGCGCCGCGCTCTTTCCATTCTTCAAGCGCGAAGTTACGCGCATCGGCGACAAAGTTGGTGTCCCACACACGCCCCGGATATGCTTTGCCTTTGCCGCTGAAGTATTCCGGGTCGCCGTCGAAGCGTTCAGTAAAATCCTGCGGCGTGTTGAAGACGAATTGCTCATTGTGAAACAGGTTCAACACGATCGGCGCGCTGTTAACTGAAAAAAATCGCGCCGGCTCGCTGCCTGAGCCGTTGAAATGCTGGTAGGTGCAGTTGAGCGGCAGCGCGAATAAGCTGCCTTCGTGCCATTCGAACTGAGTCTTGGCACCTTTGTCATTCCAAATGGTCGTCGCGCCGCTGCCCTTCAAGACAAAGTGCAGATCTTCATACAGGTGGCGCATCGGGTTCAACTTCTTGCCGCCGGGGATTTCACTCACGTAAGAGCCGGTCGCCCCTTCAGCGCCTTCCATGTTGATAAAGGCACCACTGCCGCCGGTGCGCGCCCAGGGTTTGACCTCGACTTTCTTTAAGTCTTGAACGAAAAAGGTTTTCATCACCGGGATCCCCTCACCCAGCTGCCACTTGTCATAGAAGGGGATATTATCCATTATGTTATCGACTTGCTCAGCGGCTTTCGACATGATTTTCCTCCGAAAAAAACTATGCCGTTTTCATATCGTATCGAACCGGTGAAAGCAAGGTTGTTGGCCGCGTTCTAGAGGCGCCCAAAACCCTCGGAAATCTCCTCGCTGAAAAACTCATAGCATTGACTTTAAAGTCGAAACTCTTCTAAATGGCGGCTACTATTTTAGTTGCAGCAGAAAAGGAGCGACGCCTTGGCGACAACCGTTGAAGCCCCCATGGTGGGCAAGGTTTTGAAAATCGAGAAGAACGTCGGCGACCATGTGGATGAAGACGATGTGGTGATTGTCATGGAAGCAATGAAAATGGAAATTCCCGTGGTGGCTCCTGCCGCCGGCACGGTTAAGGAAATCAAGGTGACCGCGGGCCAGGCTGTCGAAGCCGAACAAGTGCTCGCCGTTATCGAATAACTCGCCGCTCTGGCGCAAATACCCTCTCACTCTATAGCGCTTTCCGAGGAACGCGGATGAATCTAGATAATTGGACGTTTGGCTGGACCCTCGCCCTGATCGGCATGGGCGGCACCATGCTGGTTTTGTGGCTGATGAGCCTGATGATTTTATTGATCCGCAAAGCCTTCCCCTACAAGCCCGAAGACTCGGGCGCCAAGAAAGGTTAATCGGCTAGAATGGAATCAGCCCTCGCTTATGGTCTACAAGGCCTGTTTCTCGGCGTCGTGAACATCACCTTGCCCAAGGTGATCATGATCTTAATCGGTTCCGGGCTGCTCTATCTCGGCATTAAGAAAGGCTACGAGCCGTTGTTGCTCGTGCCCATTGGTTTTGGCGCCATTCTGGTCAACATTCCGCTGTCCGAGATGATGCACGACGGCGGTTTTCTGAGATTTTTCTACAACATCGGCGTCAGCACGGAAATCTTTCCGCTGCTGATTTTCCTTGGCATCGGCGCCATGACCGACTTTCAGCCGCTCCTGCAAAATCCGAAAATTATTCTGCTCGGCGCCGCCGGCCAGTTCGGGATTTTCCTAACTCTATTGCTCGCGCTGGCGCTCGGTTTCGACAAGCTCGACGCCGTCGCCGTCGCGGTCATCGGTGCCTGCGACGGCCCGACGGCGATTTACGTCAGCTCGAAGTTCGCGCCGCATATGCTGGGCGCCGTATCGGTCGCTGCGTACTCTTACATGTCGCTCGTGCCGCTCATCCAGCCGCCGATCATGCGCGCGCTGACCACCGAGAAAGAACGGCAGATCGTCATGGGCGCGGCCAAGCTCGAGCCGATCTCAAAGACAACCAAGATCGTTTTCCCCATCGCTGTCACCATATTTGCGTCGATCCTAGCGCCCAAAGGCGCGCCGTTGATCGGCACGGTTATGCTTGGCAATTTGCTGCGCGAGTGCGGCGTGGTCGAGCGCTTGAAAAGTGCGTCGGAGAACGAGATCGCCAACATCGTTACCCTGCTCCTCGGTCTGTGCATCGGCGCGACCATGGAGGCCGACAAATTTCTCAAAACCCAAACCCTGCTCATCCTCGCTTTGGGCTTCATCGCCATCAGCCTCGACACCGCCGTCGGCGTGCTGTTCGGCAAAGCGATGTGTTTTTTCACCGGCGGCAAAGTCAACCCGCTGATTGGCGCCGCCGGCATCTCGGCGTTTCCGATGTCGGCTCGGGTCGTGCAGGCGGAAGGACAAAAGTACAATAAGAAGAGCTATCTGCTCATGCATGCCATGAGCGCCAACGCCGGCGGCCAAATCGGTTCGGTGATAGCCGCCGCGGTCATGCTCTCGGTGCTGCAGGGCATGGGCATTGTCGGCAAATAAAAAATTTTCTATCAGGTGAGCCATGGCGCCAACCCGTGAAGAGCTAGCAAAAAAACTCACCGGCCTCGAACAGAAAGTCATCACCGGCGACGCCAAAACCGTCGCCAAGCTCCATGAGCAGGGCAACCTCGCCTGTCGCGAGCGCATCGACAAGCTCCTCGACCCCGGCACTTTCGTTGAAGAGTTTATGCTGGCGGAAACGCCGTGCACCGACTTCGGCATGGCCGAGCGCCGCCAACCCTCGGACGGTGTGGTCATCGGTTACGGCAAGATCGACGGCCGCCTCGTCTACGTCTACTCGCAAGACCGCTCGGTGATGGCCGGCAGCGTCGGCGCCGCCCATGCGGAGAAAATTGCCTACGCGATTCAAACCGCCCGCAAGGTCGGTGTGCCGGTGATCGGCTTGAATGACTCCGCCGGCGCGCGCATTCAAGAAGGACTCTCGGTCACCTCCGCCATCGGCAAAATCTTTTTTGAGAACAGCATCGCTTCGGGCTGCGTGCCCCAGATCTCGGCGATCATGGGCCCCTGCATCGGCGTCGGCTCCTACTCGCCGGCGCTGACCGATGTGATTTTGCAAGTGCAGGGCTCGAGCCAAATGTTCATCACCGGCCCCGCGGTCATTAAAGAAGTGCTCGGCGAGACGGTCACCATGGAAGAGCTCGGCGGTGCCAAAATTCACTCCGAAGTCTCCGGCTGCACCGATCTGGTGGCGAAAAACGATGAAGAGTGTTTGGCAATGATTCGCAAGCTGATCGGCTTTCTGCCGCTCAGCTTCGAACAGCAGCCACCGCGCAAGCCACCCACCGACGATCCGGCGCGGGCGCTGGATAAGCTCGAGCAGATCGTCCCGGAAGAGATGAAGCGCGCCTATAACATCAACCAGGTAATCAAAGCGATCGTCGACGACGGCGATTTTTTCGAGTTGAAAGCCAAGTTCGCGCGCAATCTGGTGATCGGCTTCGGCCGCCTCGACGGCCATCCGGTGGGCTTTGTTGCCAACCAACCGATGTTTTTGGCCGGCAGCTTGGACGTCGATGCTTCGGACAAAGCGGCGCGCTTTATTCGTTTCTGCGATGCGTTCAACGTGCCGGTCATTACGCTCATGGACGTGCCGGGATTTTTTCCCGGCAAACAGCAAGAAGAGAAGGGCATCATCCGCCACGGCGCCAAGATGCTCTACGCCTACGCCGAGGCGACGGTGCCCAAAATTACGATCGTTTTGCGCAAGGGCTACGGCGGCGCCAAGCAGGCGCTGTGCACGCGCGAGATGGGCGCCGATCAGCTATTTGTTTGGCCCGGCGTGGAACTCGCGGTCATGGGCGGCGGCGGCGCGGTCAATGTGCTGTACAAAAAAGAAATCGATCAATCCGCCGATCCGGCGAAGACCCGCGCCGAGAAGATCGCCGAATATCAAGAGCGTTTTAGCGGCCCGTTCGAAGCATTGTCAAAGCAATTCGCCCAGGCGGCCATCCGCCCGGCGGAAACCCGCAAACGGTTGATTCAATCCTTGGAGATCCTGCGCAACAAAAAAGAAGAGCGGCCGCAGAAGAAACACGGCTTGATGCCGGTGTAGTTAAAGATCTGCTCTCTGCTCTTCGAGCAGCTCAGCTGGCTCGCCCAGTCCGGCTGGCAACGAAAAGAAGAACGTCGCTCCGCGCTTTTCTTCGCTCTCAACCCAGAGCACGCCGTCGTGCGCTTCGATGATTTTTTTGCAGATCGCCAGGCCCAGGCCGGTGCCCAGCGGCGCTGACTTTTGCCCGCTCGAAACTTGGCGATATTTTTCGAAGATCGAAGCAATTTCGGCTTCAGGAATGCCGACGCCGCTGTCTCTAACCCAGGCGGTGATCTGCGAGGCGCTCTCGCAGCGCGCGCCGATCTCGATGCGCCCCCCCGGCTGGGTGAACTTAAGCGCATTGTTGAGCAGGTTGTCTAACACCTGATTGATCAAGCGTGGGTCGAGCGGCACCGGCGGCAAGTCCGGACTCACGACAACGGCCATCTCGATTGATCTTTTGCCAGCCTGAATCGAGTACTGCAGCATGCTCTCGCGCAGGATGGCGCCCATATCGACCGTTTGCTTGGTCAATTTGATATGGCCGGCTTCCATTTTCGAGAGGTCCAGAAACTGCGTAATATGCTCAACCAGACTCATGCAACTGCCGCGCATCTTGCCGAGCCATTGCTTCTGTTCCGCGTTGACTTCGCCGAAGACCTCGTCCTGTAGCGATTCGGCAATGGAGGCAAGGTTCGACAGCGGCGCGCGCAGATCGTGCACCACCATGGCGGTGAAATCGGCCAACAGCTTTTCCGTCCGGCGCCGCTCTTCGATCTCGCCCTCGAGATGGGCATTGATTTGTAGCGTGTTGCCATAAAGGCTGGCGTTCTCCACCGCCAAGCCAATCTGATGCGCCAGCGCTTGCAAAAATTGACTTTGCTCAGGTGTGTAGTCGCGCGCCTCGGGATGCATCAGCGTCAGCGCTCCGTGCAGCTGCGCGCTGCGCGGCAGCGGCAAGACAGTGAGGGCCTTCATTCCCGCGGCGCTGTAGACCGCACCGATGCGCGGCAACTTGCTGGCGTCCTCAACAAACCACGGTTGGCCGGGGTCGGGCATGCGATCCACCGTCGCCTCGCTCAGGTGCTTCAGGTCGTCGAGATCTGCTTGCACAACGTTGGGCCGGCTGCTGGCACCGTAGCTGCGCGGCTGGCCATTGGCGTCGTAGAAACGCATAAACGCGTACTCAAAGCCCGCGGCGGCGACCAAGCGGCGCAGCGCGCGCTCGACGACGTCGCCCAACGCAAGTGTGCCACCGACCTCTTGAGCAACGGTGTAAAGGGTTTCCATATGGCTGGCGTCAGTGCGCAGCCGTTCTTCAACCATTTTCAGCGAAGTGATATCGCGCGCGATCGTCGACGCGCCGATAATCTTGCCAGCCGGATCCTTGATCGGGGAAACCGATGCCGAGACGTAGAGCCGCCGGCCATCTTTGCGGATGCGCTCGGTCTCGTAGCGGTTGATGCCTTTGCCCTGGGCGACCATCACCAGCAAATCGGGAATCTCGTTGGGCCGGTCGGGGGGATTGAGCAGTGTCACCGGCTGCCCGACGATTTCCTGTTCGCCGTAGCCATAGGTGTTTTCCGCGCCGGCGTTCCAACTCGTCACCACGCCATCGAGCGTCATACCGATAATGGCGTCTTCGCAGGACTCGACGATGGCCGCCAGTTGCGACTGCGCTTCGTTGGCACGCCCGCGCGCTTCCATGAATCGGTTGGCGCTAATCCCGATCGCGGTGGCCAACAGCAAGACGAAACCCAGCACCCAGGCGAGCAAATTCGACCCCGCCGTGTGGTACAGCAGTTCATGCCCAAGCAATGCCAAAACGCCACAAAGCAAAAGCAGGACGAAAATAAACTTGATGCGCTGTTGGCCGTTGGATGTCATCGAAGTCTGCTTAATCAATAATTTCTTGCCACAAACGGCTTTACCTACAGATGGCGCGGCAGCGTCACACTAAAAGTCGAGCCGCGTCCGAGCTCGCTTTCGACTTGTAACTCGCCGCCCAGCAAGTCGACGAATTTTTTGGCGACGTACAATCCGAGACCGACGCCGCCGTGGCTGCGCGTAATCGAACTGTCCAATTGTCGAAACATTTCGAAAATATGCGGCAGCGCTTCGGTTGGAATGCCAATGCCGGTATCGCTCACGGAAAAGCGCACGGCGTTACCACCCGCCGCAGCCGACGCAGTGACGACGATACGCCCCTGGTCGGTGAACTTGATTGCGTTCTCGATGAGATGCTCAATAACTTCCTTGAGCTTTTCCGGATCGGTTTTCAGATCCGGTAGGTCGGGCTGGCAGTGCCAGACCAGATCGAGTTCTTTCCCGGCGGGCACCGTGCAAGTCGCTTTGAGCACATCGATCAATTGACTCGCCTCGATGACCTGATGATCCACCCGGACTGCGCCCGCTTCGATACTGGTGGCTTGCAAGATACTAATGATCATACCGAGCAGATCGTCGGAGCATTGCATGATGCGGTCGATGCCCCGTTTCTGCTCGTCGGTCAGATCGCCCAACAAACCTTCCTGCATCATGCCGGCGTAGCCCATGATGAGGTTTAAAGGTGTGCGAAATTCATGGGACATGACGCTGAGAAATTCGGCTTTGGCTTTATCCGATCGCTCCGCGCTCACTGTCGCGCGCCGCAGATCGAGAGCCTGCAGCGCGTTTTCTTCGCGCAAAAGCGCGTTGTGCAACGCCACGGTGCTGACGCCGGTCAGTGTTGTTAGCTCGACCCTTTCGTCGCGGGAAAAACCATGCGGCGCCGTAGAATAGTAGCCGATGACGCCGAGAATAGTGCCGTCGACAACCAGCGGCACGCCGTAGTAGGCGCGCAGGCCATATTTGCGCAGAAACCGGATGTAGCGCGTACTGGCACGGGCTTGCGCGTTAGCAATCATGACCGGTTTACCGGTCTCCAAGGCGGTCCTGCTCAGCCCAACGGCACCGCGGGGGATGGTATGCTTCCATTCCTCCTCATCAAGGTTTTTGCAAGCGATGGCATCCAACGCGCCGGTCTTACGGTTGCGCATGCGTATGGTGATGGCGGAGACCGCGGCGATCGGCGCGGCAGCATCGAATAACGCGTCGAGAATTTTATGCAGACCGGGTGCTGTGAGAAAGGTTTGCGCCAGCCGATGCAGGTGCTCCATGCGCTCGATATAGTCTCTTGAGCGCCGCGGCGAAGGCAACAACGATGACGGGTTGCTTTTCGCTGTCGGCAGACCGACGACTGGACGCCAACCAGCCGCTTTGCTGCTGCCGGTGCTGGACTTATCGCTCTTGTGCTTGGCGGCGCGCATGGCGAATTGATGCGTTGCAGCACGGCGGCGCGCGCTCCACAGCGCCGCCGCAGCGGCGCCAAGCACGAGCCCGAAATCGCCCGGCATGAACGGCACCGGCGCCGCGGGCCGTGGCCCTGGCGCCACCACGGACGCAGCGACCGGGGCCGCAACGGCCAGTCTTATTAAAGCAATGTTTCCGGGACTATCGAGAAGCAAAATCGAGAAGACCGCTCCGGGTAGCAACACAGTACGGGTTCGCGGTTTCATAGATCATCAAAAGTAACAGCCAGACCCACCCCCTAAGGCAATCGACCCAGGTAGCAGCAGGGTGCTTTCCCGGATCGTTTGGACATTTTTGTCCTTGAACCCAATCACTCTTCGCGGGCTAACTTTTCACGCTGATCGAGCCAATCGCTCAGCTGCGCTTCGCGCAGACGCCATTGGCCTCCGACCTTGAACGCCGGCAACTGCTTTTGCCGAATCATGCGCTGCAAGGTCCGAGTGGAAACCTGAAGCAGTTTGGCAGCCTCGGAGAGGGTCAGAAGACGGATAATTTCAAGCTGTTTTTCCATGGCTAAAAATCCCCCGCGCACTGCGTAGGCAAGTAAAATGCCAGCGCCGGGTGCGGCCTAACATGCTGATTTTACAGCACTTGTTACTGACCTGTGTTTGCTTCGAGCACAAAATTGGACATGCCCGGACAAATATTGACCCATCTGTGCAAGGAGGCCTGCGGGACCGACAACGGCAGCCTGGGAGGTGTATTGATCGTGAATCGAGCCCAAAGGGGTCATTCCTATCTGACGAAATTTTGGCGCAATTGACAAGCTAGACGTTTACGGACAGTGATAGGCAAATTGATCGCTGGAGTCTAGCCGAATGAAGCTAGAGAAAGGGTATATCGATTAGGATTTTTCTCGCGCAAAGGCGCAAAGGTTTGCGTCTTTTGCGTTTTTAGCGGCCATTCTTGTCACCCAAAATCACGCGAACTTTTTGCCGCCAAGATAGATCGTATGAATGGCGCGCATGTGCGTGATGTTTTCCAGCGGATTCTTATCCAGCACGAGCAAATCGGCGGCCTTGCCTTTGGCCAGCGTGCCGAAATCTTTGGCGATGCCGAGCGATTCCGATGCACTCTTCGAGAACGACTGGATCACCTGCATCGGCGTCAATCCCGACTGCACCATCAGCTCCATCTCGCGGTGCTCGGAAAACCCCTGCACTAAAAATCGGCTGGGCGCGCCGCCGCTGTCGGTGCCCAGGGCGATGCGCACACCGCCATCGGCAAGCTTTTTCAGATTGATTTTATTCATCTCGAAACCGGCCTTGAAGAGATCGCGTTGCGGATGCTTGGCCTGAAGCTCGCGCACCTTGGTTCTAAGCGCCGTCATTTGCGCTGCCGACAAAAATCTGTGGAAAAACGGATCCTCGATCCAGGCCGGACTATCGCCGTAAGCGAAAAGAAACTCGTCGCGAATCAACGTCGGCGTCAACGTCACGTCGTGCTTTTTGGCCAGGGCGATAAACTCCGCGTCCACTTCGCGATCGCGCACGTTGTGGCCAAGGATATTGAGACCGCCCTCGATGAGCATCCTGGCATCAACCATCTCGTAGGCATGGCCCAAAGTGCGCTTGCCGAGCTTACGCGCCTGTTCGAGCACGGCGGCGCAAAACTCGGCGGAAAGCTTGGCGCGGGTGCCGAAGCCGCTGTCGACCCAGACTTTGATGTAGTCGGCGCCAGCGGCGACGATCTCGTCAACTTTGGCGCGCCCCTGCTCCGGCGTGGCAATTTCCGGGTCGGGCGCAAAGCGATGCTTGACCGTAGAGACTCGCGCGCCGCGCAGCACCCCTTTCTTCTGCGCCTCGCGAACCTGAACGACTTCGTCCGGATCAGTCTGCATGCTCGTCGCCGTAGTCACACCGTACAGCGCGTACTGGCGCAGCTGCGGCTCGCTATTCTCACCGACGTGGCCGTGGGCGTTGATACTGCCAGGAACGATGAACTTGCCGGTGAGATCGATGACGGTGGCACCGGCTGGCGCTTTGATCTTGGACGATGGTCCCAGGTCGCGGATGCGCCCGTTTTCCATCACGACGGTGAAATCTTTTTGCGGCGGCGCGCCGCTCCCGTCGATGACCGTGGCGCGATTGAGAACGATTACTTGAGCGGCGGCAATCGACGCAAAGAAGATCGCCGCGGCAATCGGCACGATGCTTAGCAAGACGCTCTTGCGCATACCGCCTCCTCAATCGTGCTCGGAGTATCTCGCGCAGAGAACGCAGAGGACGCAAAGCTCGGAGGTATTTTTACTTTGCGTCCTTTGCGCCTCTGCGCGAGACATTCCGAATTACTTCGCCAACGGATCCGGCCGCAACTGAAACTGCACCGCCATCGGTTTGGCGCCCTTGCCGCGCTCGTTTAACCACGGCGCGCGGTCGCCGCTGGCGCTCCACAGGCCGCGCCCCTTCCAGCCAGCGTTGGGATCGTCGATGCGGCCGTCGAAACCTTTGGCGTAGAAACCCAGCGGATAGGGCACGCGCAGGACCATCATCTTGCCGTCTTTAAAGGCGATCAAACCATCATTCAAGTTACCCGTCGACATCGGCACGTCGTTGCCTAAGCCAAACGTATTGTGCTGGTCGACCCAGGTGTAGTAGCTCGACTCGGCGCTGTTATCGCCCAAGCCCTTGAAGCCCGGGCCCGGATATTTGTGAAACGCCCAACCCTCCGGGCAGTGATCGCCCGTCGCCTTCGGACCGTTCAAAGGCCCTTTGCACTTGCGCCGATCGAAGCTCGCCAAGTGTCCGCTCGATAGCGACACCCAAATAACACCTTGCTTATCGATGTCGCCGCCACGCGGGCCGAAGCCGGGCAACGGCACGTTGTAGATTTCCGTCAGCGCCGTCTCCGAAGGATTACTGCCGGGAGCGACGCGCACCACCGCACCGGGAAAGCTGCGGAACGTGCCCCAGACCGAGCCATCCACCGGGTTCGGCATCACAGCGTAGAAGCCGGCGACGATGCGCTTATCCTTGGCCGGATCCACCGGCTGGTTGGGCTCGACGTATTCATCGCGCTTGCCGTTACCGTTGGTGTCGAGAATCATCGGCGTCCAGCCCTGCGAGCGCGCGATATCGCCGGTTTCATCGAACATCTTGGTATTGACCCAACCCACCACCTGGCCCGCACCGCTCGTCCACAGCGTATCGTTGGCGTCGTAGCCGAACTGCAAATGATGCGAGCCGAAGCAGGTATCGACGAAAGTATATTGGCCGGTCTTGGGATCGAGCATCGTGAGCTGGCGGTTGTTGCGCTCCACGGGAAAGACTTTTGCCGAAGGATGGCTCGAGCCCTTCTTGCAGAAATCAGGCGCCGGCGCGTCGCGAAAAGCAGCGGCAAACCACACCCGCCCTTTGCGGTCGAACATCGCGTTGTGATTATTCGACCGAGTGTCCCAGAGTTTTTCCGCGCCCCAGTAGGGCGAAGGCTGCAAGAGTTTATCGCTGGCTGCATGCCCCGGGCCGAGGGCTTCCGGGGTACCGGGCCGCACCGGCGTTGAGATATGGGTCGCCGTGTGTTTTTTGGGATCGAGCACCGGCATGAGGTCGGTGCTATACTCCGGTGAGCCGTAAAGCGGTCCGTAGGCGTTGACGGTCGGGTAGCGCCGGTCGGACGCGATCAGGTCGTGCAAATACTTTTTCTCGCTCGACCAGTCCCAGGTCGTCACCACGATATTGCGCTCCACACCCTGGGGCCGTGCCGGCTTGCTGTCGGGCAGCTCACCTTTGGCGACCCGGTCAGTCCAGTCGGCGAAATATTTGATCGGCGCCCCGCCGAGATCCTTCATCAGTGTGTTGAACATCGACTCGCCGGATTGTCCCGACTGGATGCGGCGGAACCATGCCTCCTGGGAATTTTCAATATTAATCGGATGGGGAATGTCCTTCGGGAACGTGCGCGTCGAGAGTTGGCCCATCTGATGGCAGCCGACACAGCCATTGCTCTTCATCGAATTGAGCCAGGCGTTTTGGGTTATCTTGACGGGGACCGCGCCCTTGCCGCCAAACTCGCTCGCTTCGGGGATTTTCAGCATCGAGTACCAATGGATCGCCGGATAGTACTTCGCCGCCGCCGCGTCGTTGGGCGCTAGCACCGCGCGCAAGTTCAGGTGCCGCCCCGGCGCCGCTTTCACCTTCGGCGAATCGACCAGACCGTAGCCGCGCACCCAGATATCGTAGCTCGCCTTCGGCAAATCCGGCAGCACGTAGCGGCCTTGATCGTCGGTGACGACCATGCGCGCAAAACGCGTCGGCAGATCGTTGGTTTCGGCGATGACCCAAACCCCCGCCTCCGGTCCTTTAGCGCTCGTCACGACGCCGCCGATATCGTTGTTATCGAGAGCGACCGTTTGCTGACTGCTCAGGGGATGCGGCAAAAGAAAAACCGCCAGCGCCAACCCGGCAATCGTCAAGCATGAGAGCCACGCAATCCTTGATTTCATACCGACTCCTTTAACTCTACACGTGTTTACTGGAAGCGAGCGGAGATTAGCGAGAAAGAAGCATCTCGTCAATCGGCGGGAAGTAGATAGCGCCAGCCGATATCTTATGCGGTTCGGTCTGCCCAGGCGGTGGAGCCTATTTGATTTTGTCAGATGGCTTCCGCGATGTAGAACCCACCGTGGCTTTTCTCGGTTTGTAAGTGTCCGACGGCGGCGCGGAACGATTTGTAGGAATCCGTAAAGCGCCAGCGCGCCAGGTGTTCTTTGCTTTCCCAGAGTAGAATAACGATCACCTGCGACGGATCGTCGTCGCTGCAGAGAATATGGCCGCCGGTAGAGCCCGCCGACTTACAACCTTGCACGGCGTCACGATAAATCTTGACGTACTCCGCACGCTTGGCTGGATCGACGGTTTGAAAACGCATTTCGTAGACCATCTTCGTTCCTCCCTTCGTGTCCTTCGTGCCTTCGTTGAAACAATACTGTTGTTCGGTCGGGGTCGAAACTGTTCAAAAGGCTCCCGTCATGCTGAGCTTGTCCAAGCGTGTATCTTCGCCTTAGCTAATGCCTTTGGCCTTGCGCACGCTTTCGATCAGCGAGGTGCGCAGTAGAAATTGCTTGTGTCGCTTGGGGTCTTCGGCAATCGCGCGCAGCTCATCAAAGCGCGCCTGGCGCGCGCTCGGGTCTTTTTCTTCCAACCGCTTTTTATTGTTGATGGTCTGCTCCTGGACGAACTCGATATTGAGCGTGCGCCGGCGCCGCTCGTAGCGATCCAGTAGCGATCGATCGGCGCCGTTGCGCTCGACTTCGATCAACGTCTCGACCAGCTCCATAGCGTCGTGAATGCCGCCGTTCAAACCCAGGCCGCCTACCGTATTGTTCACGTGGGCCGAGTCGCCGGCGAGAAAGGCTCGCCCTTTGCGAAATTTCACCGCTACGCGTTGATGAACTTTATAGAGGTTCTTGTGCATCAAGCGATAGCCCTTGGGCAACGGGCAAATGCGTTCCAAGCGGCGATAGGCGGATTCGTCGCTGAGCGCTTCGGCGTCAGTTTCTTCAGGCCGCGTCGGACACACCGCGCGCCAGCGGCCTTTGCCGTCATCGCCCGCTACTTTGAATAAGTTCGTCCACTCGTCGGGATCGGCCATGTAGTTGCGGTAGCACGATCCGGTTAGGATCTGCTGAAAATCGTCGCGTACGGTCAAAACCAGAAATTGCTCGGGCCAGGTGTAACCTTCGAACTCGATATCGAGTGCCTTGCGCACGACGCTGCGGCCACCATCGGCGCCGATTAAATAGTCGCCTTCGATGGACTCAGTGCCGTGGGGTCCGTTGACGGTGGCCGTCACTCGGGCATCGGTTTGCGACAAGTCGGTCAGTTGCGTGTTCATGCGAATTTGCACGTGGCCATATTGGGTTAATTTCTTTAGTCCCATGTTACATAGCTTGTGCTGCTCGGTCTGCACAACGAAGGGAAACTCGGTCTCGCCACGCAACAGCTCGTGATCGAATTCGGTAATCTTAGTTCGCTTCGCTTTGTCCCAGAACTGAAAGTAGCGCGCCACCAAGCCTTCGGCGATGAACTGATCGATCAAGCCGACCCGCGCGATCATGGCCAGCGTCGAAGGATGGGTGGTCGCCGCCCTTGGGTTGTCATCGATCTTCGCTTCAGCTTCGAGCAGCGTCACGGAAAAATCGTTTTGCGCGCACGCCAGCGCGGCCACGACGCCAACCGGCCCGGCACCGGCAATAATGATATGAGGAGATTTCATTTCAATCGGCCTTCTATTTCTCTGCAGTGGTAGTGGCATTGGCCTCGACAATGCTCGTGTCAAATAGCATGCCGCCCGACGGGTAGAGCTACTCCATCAAGTATTGGCCCGACAACTCCGTTAACAGCGGACCCGCCTTCGTTGACGGCCAAAGTTTTCACGACAATCAACGTCGGCGCCAGCGAGAACGAACAACATGTCGCAAAGCGGACATGGGAACCATTTCGGACTTTTTCATGAACAATTTCAACTGCGAAACGGTTCTTTCTGACCTCGTCGATGAACTCTAGATGGGTTTTTCAGCAGAGTCTAATATTCTGTTACGACGTCGTCGGATCCGGCAGCACCGTGCCGCACTTCTTGCACGTGCGCAGCTCTTGGTTGGCGTTAAACGCCGCGGCAACTTTTACCATCCCCGCCGACAAGCTTAGGCAGGATGGAAACAGACGGTTCGGTGAATTCAGGGCTAAAATTGTGTTGAGAGAAAACCCGATGAATGAATGAGATCCCTGGTGATTTCGTGCCTGGGACATTACGCGACTTCGGCTTATCGGTGACCGAGTGCGAACACCCGCAAATACGCCCGCAGCTCGTCGCGCACGCGGCGAAACAGCGCTAACCGTTTTTGCTCGGTTCCGTCAAGCGCTGCCGGATCGGTGAAATCATGATGCAGCTTCTGCGCTTTGCCCAAAAACACTGGGCAGGATTCGCGCGCGTTGTCGCAAACCGTGATGACGTAGTCGAAGGTTTGGCCATGAAACACATCGACATGTTTCGAGCGATGCGCCGAGATGTCGATATTGAGCTCGGCCATGACTGCGATCGCTTCCGGTCGCACGACGCTCGGCCGGGTGCCGGCGCTGGCTACTGCGAAACGCTCGCCGGCATCGTGGCGCAATAATCCCTCGGCCATTTGGCTGCGCGCCGAATTGCCGGTGCAAAGTATCAGGACACGTTTTTTGACGCTCATGGTTTGGCGATGGGCTGAGAAATAGGTGATACAGCGGCGGCAACTTCCTTCGGACACGCGGGCACCAGCCAGCGCAACACAAACGTCGCCGCCGCTGCGCCGAGGAGCTGCATCACGACAAAGCCAGCTGCATCGGCGCGCCGCATGCCTGCGAACGTATCGCTGGCAAAGCTTTCACGCAACAATTATGCTTTCTTGCCGATGCCGTGATTGCCAAGACGGCGGTGCATTTAATAGATTCGTAACGTCCTTGTAACACAACGATGATTAATTTTTTGGCACTATGGATTCTTTAACCGACCCCGTTGCGGGCGAGAGCCTTTTCATCAACCGCGAGCTTTCGTGGTTGGAGTTCAATCGCCGGGTGCTCGAAGAGGCCAAAGACGACTCGGTGCCGCTGCTCGAGCGCATCAAGTTTCTCGCGATTTTTAGCTCCAACCTCGATGAGTTCTTCATGGTTCGCGTCGCTCGGCTGATGAGACGGGTCCACGACGGCGATCGGCGCCCCGGGCCCGACGGCCTCACCCCCGCCGAGACCCTCACGGCGATGGCGAAGTTGGCGCACGAGTTGGTCGATGAGCAGCACCAGTGTTTTCTCGACACGATCTTGCCGCGGCTCACCTATGAAGGCATTTATCTTTGCCGTCCCAAAGAAATGACCGCCGAACAGGGGCGTTTTCTCGAGGATTATTTTCTCGGCACGCTCTACCCGATTGTCACGCCGTTGGCGATCGACCCGGGCCATCCGTTCCCTTACCTGGCCAATCGCTCGCTCTGTCTGGTGGTCTCGCTGCGCGCGGCGATCGCCTCGCGCCTACCCCACACCGATTTGTCCATCGTCCATATTCCCACCCACGTCGCGCCGCGCTTTATTGCGCTGCCAACCGTTGAGGGCCAACACGCCTTCGTTTTGTTGGAGGATGTGCTGCGCCATTATTTGCCGCGGCTCTATCAGGGCTTTGAAATACTTTCCTGCCACGCGATCCGCGTCACCCGCGACGCCGATTTCGGCCTGACGCGCCGGCGCGACGAAGATTTGATGATGCTCATCGAAAAGGGCATTCGCAAGCGGCGCATGGGCGATGCGGTGCGCTTGCAATACGATCGCGACATGCCGATGGCCATCGTCAACCAGCTGGTCGACGAGTTGGACCTCAGCCCGGCAAGCCTCTACCCCGGCGAAGGGTTCACCGCGTTCACCGACCTGCTCCAGCTCTACAACGCGCTCAACATTCCGCGTCTGCGCGACCGGCCGCAGCCGCCGCTGCCAGTGCCGTCCTTCGAACACGCCGCCGATCTATGGAGCGCGATTCGAGCGCGCGACGTGCTGGTGTTTCACCCCTATCAGTCGTTCGACACCGTGACCCGCTTTGTCGACGAGGCGGCCAGCGATCCCAAGGTCCTGGCGATCAAGATGACGCTTTATCGCGTCAGTCCGACTTCGCCGATTGCGCCGGCGCTGCGGCGCGCCGCCGAGGCGGGCAAAGAAGTTTCGGTGTTGGTGGAATTGCAAGCGCGCTTCGATGAGGAAGCCAACATTACCTGGGCACGCGCCCTGGAAGACGTCGGCGCCCACGTGGTTTATGGCATGGTCGGCTACAAGACTCACTGCAAGATCTGTCTCGTGGTGCGCCAGGAAGCCGACGGCATACGGCGCTACTGTCATCTCGCCACCGGCAACTACAACGTGCGCACCGCCGGAGTGTACAGCGATCTCGGCCTGTTCACTTGCCGTGAGAGCTTCGCCCAGGATCTTACCGAGCTGTTTAACTTACTGACCGGCTACACCCGGCCGCAAAAATTCAACCACATCTTGCTTGCACCGCTGGGCCTGCGCGAGCATTTCATCAATTGCATTCGCGGCGAAGCCGACCATGCGCGCGCCGGCCGGCCGGCGCGCATCATCGCCAAGGTGAACAGCCTGATCGACCCGGCGATTATCGACGAGCTCTACCGCGCCAGCCAGGCGGGCGTGCAGATCGACCTGATCGTGCGCGGCATGTGCAGCCTGCGCCCGCGGCTGGTGGGAGTGTCGGAGCATATCGAAGTCGTCTCGATCATCGACCGCTATCTCGAGCACGCCCGGGTTTTCTATTTTCACGACGACAACGATCCGAAGTATTGGCTCGCCTCAGCAGACTGGATGGAGCGTAATTTCGATCGCCGTTTGGAGATCGCCTTTCCCGTGCTCGACCTGCAGCATCAGGCAAGGTTAAAAGAGATTCTCGAAGTGCAGCTGAGCGATTGCCTCAAGAGCTGGCGTCTGCAGCCCGACGGTACGTGGCGCCGCTCGCCGCCCTGCGGCACGAGGCTGGTTCGTTCTCAGGAAAAACTTTACGAGCTCACCCGCAGCGCCGCCAACGGCTCGGTCACGCCGTCTTGAGCAAATAGTTCCCACCCGGGGTTGGTATAGGTAAAAAGCTTTATGCTCGAACATTTCGCCGTCATCGACGTGGGCAGCAACGCGCTGCGCTTTCAGTTAGCGAGTGTGCCGCAGCCCAAGCGCTATCGGGTTCTCGAACAAGACCGATTGCCCGTGCGCCTGGGCTACCAGGTCTTTCAAACCGGCCAGCTCGACAGCCGCGCGGCGGAGCAAGCGCTCACGGCCCTCGCGAAATTCAAAGCCACCGCAGACCGTTACCGAGTCAAAGCGCTGCGTGCCGTCGGCACCAGCGCGTTGCGCGAAGCCAGCGACGCCAAAGCTTTTACCGACCGGGTGAGAAAACTCGGCGTCCACCTTGAAGTGATCTCGGAAGCCGAAGAGGCGCGGCTGATCTCGCTCGGCATCATGAGCGGCTTACAGTTTCATTTGCCGCTCGGACTATTTGTCGACATCGGCGGCGGCAGCGTTGAGATGGCGGTGGCCAACGCCAGCAGCAATTATTGTTTGTTCAGCTTGCCGCTCGGCGCCGTGCGCATAACCGAGCGTTTTTTGCAGGAAGATCCGCCGCGGCGCAAAGGCATCAAACATCTGCGCTACCACGTCGAAGAGACGCTGCAGGACGTCGTCAAGCGCATCCGCAAAGAAAAGTTCACGATGGCCTTCGGCAGCGGCGGCACTTTGACCACCTTGGCCGAGACCGACGCGCGCCTGGCCGGCGACAGCAAGATCGGCTCGCTGGCGGTGCTGCGCCGGCCGCGCTTAAAGACCTTGATCGAAATCTTAATGCAGCAGCCGGCCGCCGAGCGCGCCAGGTTAATCAGCGGCGATCCGAAGCGCGCCGACATCATCGTCGCCGGCGCTTTAGTCCTGCATGAGATCATGGTTCAGGCGGAGCTCGATTATCTCTTCGTCTCCAAGCGCGGCCTGCGCGACGGCGTCATGGTCGATCTGCTGCGCAAGAAATACGGCGAGAGCGCGCCCTGGCAGCAGGAAAGCGAGCGCGCTCAATCGGTGGAGCAGGTGTTTCAGAAATACGACGGCGGCGCCGTCCACTCGGCCCACGTCAGCCAACTCGCGCTCAGTCTATTTTATCAGCTGCAGCCGCTCCATAAGCTCGGCGAAAAAGATGCCGGCATCCTTCACGCCGCCGCGATGCTGCATGACATCGGCCACTTCATCACCCAGAAAAAGCATCACAAGCACTCTTACTATCTGATCAAAAGCTCCGGCCTCGAATCCTTCAACAAGCTGGAGCTCGAGCTGGTGGCCAACATCGCCCGCTATCATCGCAAAGCCCACCCGAGCCCCAAGCACTTGGGCTTTAGCCAGCTATCGCCGGACAACCAGGACGTGGTGCGCAAATTGAGCGCAGTCCTGCGCGTCGCCGACGCGCTCGACTTCAAGCGCGCCCAAGCGGTGAAGTCGGTGGCCTGCGCCTACCACGGCGGCAAAGTGATCGACATCGCCTGCAGCGCCGCGGAAAATGTCAGCGATGAAATTCATTGGGCTTTGCAGAAAGGCAAGCTGATCGAAGAAGTTTTCGACGTCAAGCTATCGTTGAACCGCGCCAAACCACGCAGTTTGTAAGCAACGCTAACGGAGGGGCTCACCGTTCATGGACTATTGGCGCAACGTCAGCTGAGAGTTACGCTATTGGCAGATGAACTTGTTTTTTCTGCGCCACGGCAGCGCCATCGAGCACGGCGATCCGCGCGTCGAGAGCGACACGGAGCGCTTCCTCACGCCCAAAGGGATCAAGCGCCTGCGCCAAGCGGCGCGCGGCATGCGCGCGCTCGGTCTGTCCTTCGACGCCATTCTGACGAGCCCGGCCGTGCGCGCGCGCCAGACCGCACAGATCGTCGCGGTCGCGCTCAAGATCGCGGCCGAGCCACGGGAAATGATGGACTTGGCACCGGAGAGCACGGTGGAGCATCTGATCTTTGGTTTGAGCCGGCTGCCGGCGCAAGACAATTTGCTGCTCGTCGGCCATGAACCGCTGTTGACGCAAGCCTGTTCATTCTTATTGGCGCTTGAAAGAGATCAGAGCCTGAACCTCACGCTCAAAAAGGCGGGCCTATGCCACCTCGAAGTCGATCACCTTCCGCCCTCCGAACCGGCAACGCTGCATTTTTGGCTGACGCCAAAACAGCTGCGCCAACTGGGCGAGACAAAAAAGTAACCCGGCGCAAGCCCGACACAAAGCCAGCGCGCGCAGAGACCGACGCCCTCGGCAAGTTGGCGCACAAGCGGCTCGGCGATTTCGCCGCCCTGTTCGCTCAAGCGATGATTGCCGACGATCCGAAAACTGTCCACGACCTGCGCGTTGCCAGCCGGCGCCTGCAGCAACTGTTGCGCGCTCTGCACTCTGTCAAGAACAAGAAACCGGCGAAAAAGGCCGGCGATTTTTTGCGCGCGCTGCGCCAGGCCCTTGGGCCGCTGCGCAACCTGGACGTGATGGCAGAAATGGCGGCAGCCCGCGCCCAAGCTGGCCACAGCGCGGCGACCCGCGGCACTTGGCTGGGAATTGCGTCGGCCATTGAGAAAGAGCGCGCCGAGGAAAACGCGCGCGCCCGCGAAGCGATGAAGGATTTCGATTTGACCGGCTTTCTCGACCGCATGACGCGCACGCTGCACAGTCGGTCGGCCCAGGACTCGGATGCGAAAGACTTGCAAGAGACTACCGAGCGCCGTTTCCAGTCATGGAGCGATGCGTTGAGCCAGGTCGTTACGGAGCCCACAGTGAAACGCCTGCACGCCTTGCGCATCGCCGGCAAGCGGCTGCGCTACTCCATCGAGCTGCGCGCCGCAGTGAGCGACGGCACGTTAAAACCGCTGGCGCAATCGCTGGCCAAGCTGCAGGACAACCTCGGCGCCTGGCACGACGTGCACACGCTGATGCAGTACGTCGACGCCTATCTCAATCAGAAAGAACTCCGCGCCGAACGTGCCGGCGAAAGCCGCGCACTCCTTTCTGAGGTGGAGCGCGAGCAAAAACGCGGTCAAACCCAGGCCGACGAAGCGATCGCCGCAGCCCAGTCGCTGCGCAACAGTTGGCCGATCAAGTCCGACCCTGCTGCGTAGGATGGGTTGAGGGTAGCGATACCCATCGTCTCAACACTGTGGGTATCGGCGAAACGCCTCAATCCACCCTACGCTCAATCAAAAGCCTCCGCGGGTCTCCCCCGCAAGCTCTTCATTATATTGATCCAGAACAAATTTATCCGGCAGTTCACCGAAGCTTCACGCGCCGTTAACAAATCTTCTTTGCCTTCGCGTCGAAAAAGTAAAACTGACTTTCACAAAGCAGCCCTTCAAGGAGGTGAAGAACAGCTTCAAGTAGAGATCGGTAGTTCATCAACGATTCATGTGGGCGAAACACAGTTGTAACAAAGCAAACCTATTTTTTGACAAGGAGGAAATAACCAGATGAAGAATACAATTTTAGCGTTTGGGTTGGCCGCCGGCTTAGGGTTCAGCTCCTACGCGCGGGCGCAGATTGTTCAAGTCGACGGATCGAGCACGGTGTCTCCGGTCACGGAAGCGGTGGCGGAAGAATTTCAGAAAGCCAAGAAGGGCAAGGTGAAAGTCACCGTCGGCATCGCCGGCACCGGCGGCGGCTTCAAAAAATTCTGCCGCGGCGAAACCGACGTCAGCAACGCTTCGCGGCCGATCTTGAAACAGGAAATCGCAGCCTGCAAAGGCAGCGGCGTTGAGTTCATCGAGCTGCCGGTGGCCTATGACGCGCTTACTATTATCGTCAACCCGAAAAACGACTGGGTTAAATCACTGACAGTGGCTGACCTCAAGAAGATGTGGGAACCGGGCGCTCAAGGGAAAGTGACCAACTGGAATCAGGTCCGTTCTGAATGGCCGAATGCGCCGCTCAAGCTTTTCGGTCCTGGCGCCGATTCCGGCACCTTTGACTATTTCACCGAAGCGATCGTCGGCAAGGCCAAATCGAGCCGCGGCGACTTCACCGCCAGCGAAGACGACAACGTGCTGGTGCAAGGCGTCGCCAACGACCGCAATGCGCTCGGCTACTTTGGTTTCGCCTACTACGTCGAAAACCAAAAGAAACTCAAAGGCGTTGCCATCGACGGCGGCAAGGGGCCCGTAGCGCCTTCCGCAAAAGCGGTCGAGGACGGCAGCTACCAGCCGCTCTCCCGACCCATCTTCATCTACGTCAGCAAAAAGGCCATGGACAGCAAACCGGAAGTGAGGGAGTTCGTTGAGTTCTCCCTCAAAGAAGCCCCCAAGCTCGTGCCGCAGGTCAAGTATGTTGCCCTTCCGGCTAAAGCCTACAGCATCGGCATGGACCATCTGAAAAAGAATAAGACCGGCACCGTGTTTGACGGCACCGCCGAGATCGGCGTCAAGATCGAAGATCTCCTGAAGCGCGAAGCCAGACTCTAACCGTCAGGGCGCGCCGCGAGGCAGGGGCCGAGCCGGCTCCTGCTTCTATTATTTATTGAGTCAAAACTTACAGGACGTTCGTGCCACCCTTCAAACGATCAGCCGGGCGATCAAGATCAGCTCGATTTCGAAGTACATCGAGCGCATCGCCGACCACGCGACCAACATCGCCGAGCTGGTGGTCTTTATGGTCAAGGGCAACGAGCGGCCCGCCTACCAGTAAGGTGAGCTGAAAATCGATTATACCACCTACGAAGTTTCAGTCGCCGGCAGGCCGGTCAAACTGACCCTAAAAGAGTTCGAACTGCTGCGTTTCCTCGTCCAGAATCCCAACCGGGTGTTGAACCGCGATCAACTATTGGATCGCGTTTGGGGCGGCGACACGTTCGTCACGCCGCGCACAGTCGACGTGCATATTAGGCGTCTGCGCAAAGCCATTGAACAAGACGACAGTAATCCAAAATGGATTTCGACGCTGCGCGGCGTGGGCTACAAGTTCGATGAGAGGACGCTGGAGGAGCCGCTTCGCGACGAATCCCACCACCGGTAGTAATGCCATTCAAGGAGCTTTCTAGGAATTATTTTGATTTGTGAGAGCCTACCGAACATCTACTACAATTTTTACCGCCAATAACGATTTTCCCTCTTGAAAGTTAGTGCAAGAGTCGATAAGACTTTCTCCACTTTGGGCCCGGTTTCGCTTTAGGGTGCAAAGAATACAACGGGAGAACATCTAGCCATGGCATCCCCCCCGCAACGGATCCGATTCTAACGTTGGCTAAGCTGATCGCCGAGGAAACGCGCATCAACGAGAAGATCCGCGATACTCAAGCTGCGTTGACTCTTGTCAAGAAGAAGATTTCCGAATCGCTAGTACAAAACTACACGAGCCAGGGTCCGCGAATACACATGCCGGAGGATCTTATGAACGAAGAACAATCCTACGAACGACTGCTGCAAGCTCTGCAGGACATGAAAAACGAGATCGCCAAGCAAATTCGGCCGGTCGAAGAGCAAATCATTCACGCCAACCGCGAGCACATTCGCGTCTCTTTTACCCAGGAAAGCCAACGGCTGCACAAGTGTCTCGAACAAATCGATAACAACATCTTGGCTTGCCGCCAAGCTTTGGATGAATACAACAGCATCCGCTCGGGCCTGTCGGGCTTAAATGAAAAGCTCACCCAAGTGGGCTCGCCGGTGATGGAAATCCCTGACAGCCTGCAGAGCCAAGACCTGGCGGAAATCGTCCAATCACGCCTCGACCATCTCAAAGCGCACGGTAAGATCTAATCTTCAGCCAAGCGGGCCCGCCTCCCAGACTTCGGGCTGGGGCGCGGGCTCTTTTTTAGCTCTCGCCAATCGGTTGCGCCGCACGTAGCGCCGGTTGACGGCGAATGATGTAAGCCACCAACACAACGGTCAGCACACCGCAACCCGCCACCGTCCACGGCGCGCCAATCCAGCTCGCCAACAGGCCAAACGGGAAACTCCCCATCGGTCCCAGCCCACGGTTGATCAAACCGAACAGCGACATGACGCGGCCGCGATTTTTTTCGTCGGTGTGCACTTGCAACAGCGTCGCCGTCGATGACAGAAATGTCGTCTGAAACGCGCCGGCGATAAACAAGAACACTAGCGATAGCGCAAACACCTGAGAAACTGCGAACAGCAGAATCGCCACGCCAAAACCGGTGGCGAGAAAGATCAGCTGCCGGTGCGGTTTTGGAAAGCGCCGCACCGAAGCCAAAGTCAGCCCGCCGAGAATCGCCCCAGCTCCGGGCGCCATCAACAACATCCCCAGACCTGGAGCGCCGACGTTGAGAATATCGCGCGCAAAGACCGGCATGAACTGCGTGTAAGGTTTGGTGCAGAAGCTGACGACGCCGAGCCCCAACAGAAGCGCCAGAAAGATCGGCGTGTTCCATGCCAGCGATAGACCTTGCATCATATCCTGCAGCAGACTGGCGCGCCGCTCCACAGGCTTGGTCTTTGGGATGCGGATCATGAAGATCGTCACCAGCACGATCAGGTTGCCGATCGCCGCGGCGAAGAAACAGCCCTGGGTGTCGATGATCGGAATCAGCAAACCGCCGATCGACGGACCGAAGAGCATCGAGCCATTGAAGATCATCTGATAGAGCGCCACGGCGTTGGGCAGATCACTGCGCGGTACGACGTCGTGCAAGATCGATTGGCGCACCGGCTGCTCGAAGGAAACCGAGAAGCCCGTCAACGCCGAAACCAGCAAGATATGCCAGACCTGAATGGTGCCCAAATAATTCATAATGCCGAGAAACAAGGCCATCAGGAAAAACGCGCTTTGCGTAATTACGAAAAGCTGTTTGCGATCGGCGCGGTCGACCACTGCACCGCCAAACGCCGAGAAAAGCACGCGCGGCAGGCCGAGGCACAAGCCGTCGAGGCCCAAGTAAAATGGCGAGTTGGTCAGTTGAAAAATCAGCCATGCCTGCGCCGTGGTCTGCACCAACGTGCCCGAATGGCCGAGAAACAGGCCGCACCAGAAAATAAAATAATCGCGATGGCGAAACGCCCGAAAAGTGTTCTTGAGAAACATGGTAGTTCAGGCCGACGACCCACGGCGTGAGTCGCTGCGGGGGAAACCAAACGCGGCGGCGAGAGGGGTAAAGAAAACCCGGTCAGTTTTTCTTTTGCTCGGCCAATTGCCGTTTCCAACCCAGGGTGCGCGCTTGCGCGGCGACCTGCTCGGCTTCGACGATCATGCCTTTTTGTTGGTAGAAAATCGACAGGCTGGTGTAGGCCAACTCATCGTCGGGCGCAACTTCGATAAGTTTTTTCCCGACCGCGATGGCGTCATCGAACTTTTCTTGATGCGCGTAGGTCATCGCCAGCGCGTGCAGCGCGTCGGCGTAGGCGGGGTCTTCATCGAGCGCCTGCCGGTAGCAGCGAATCGCTTCGCCAAGATTTTCCTGGGCGAAAAACTCCATTCCCTGGTTGTACAGGTCTTCTTTATTCACGGTAAATTGTTAGGCGACTTTGTTAGCGGCGAGCGGCACTTTGGCCGATTGCAAGGATTCGGCGACTTCGGGGCGGCATTGCTTGAGCAAAACCTTTTTCAGCATGGTTGGATTGACCGGCTTTTTAAAGATCACGCCTTGCAGACCCTCCAAGCAGCTGCGCTTGATGATGTGATCTTTGTCGTAGTTGAAAGCGGTCATCAGCACGACCGGTAATTCGGGCGTGGTTTGTTTGACGGTCTGGTAGAGTTGATAGCCGTCCATGTCGGGCATGACGACGTCGCTCAACACGAGATCGAACTTTTGTTTGCCGAGCCAATCCATGGCGTAGACGCCCGAGGCAGCGGTCTCGATGCAGCAGCGTTCGGCTTCGAGCAGCTCGCGCAACGAGCTGCAAATGCCGGCGTCGTCGTCGACGACCAGAATGCGCAAGCCGCCTAACGGGAAGCGCGCGTCCGGCTTTGGCCGCTCGCATGGCTTTTCGTCACCGTCGACATGCAGATCGGTCATCAACTTGCCGCCGATATACTCTTTGGTCCCGTATTCCCCTTCTTCGGCCATGCTGCCGATGCGCGTAGTAATGTCCTGAATTTTTTTCACTTGCGAAGCGATCGACTCGACGCGATCCGACTCGACGATATAATCCTCATCGGTCGCCACCCGCTCGACGTATTTCTTGACCATCTCGGTCTGGTTGACCAAGACCTCGAGCGAGTTGTTGATCTCATGCGACAGACCGATGGCGATCTCACCGAGCGTTACTAAACGATCGCGCCGGCGAATTTCGCGAATATCCTTGGCAAAACCGATGGAGCCGACCTCTTTGCCTTTATCGTCATAGATGATCGACGCCGAGATCGTCACCGGAATCTTCTCGCCCTTTTTGGTTTTAAACGCGGTCTCGAAGTTGCGCAGCCGCCCCTTGCCAGCTTCGTTGTCGGCGCGCATGGCCGACATCACCCGGCGCGCTTCATCGATGCTCGGGTAGATTTCCAAAACGTTCTTACCCAGCACCTCTTCATAGGCAAAACCGAGGTTTTGCCGCGCGCCGTCGTTGTAGAACGTGATCGTGCCCTGATTATCGACGGAGATGATTATGTCTGGGCAACTCTCGACGAGCTTTTGAAAGTATTGTACAGGTAAGGCCATAGATCGTTGGCGTTCCGCGTATCTTAATTCTAACCATTGAGGGAATGCAAGAGTCTTAGCTTAGACGTCTCTTATCTGCGATCCTTCGGATTGCATCGTCATTCCCAGATCACCCTATTTCACGCACATGGCCGCAACCTCTGACACTCGACAGCTTAGCTGGACGCTCGCTTGGGCCGTGGTTTTCTGCGACATAGGCACTTCGGTCTACTACGTCCCGGGTATTTTGTACGGCAACGTCGGCGACAAGACTCCGTTTTTCATTCTTCTGACCACCCTCGGCTTCATTCCGCTAGCGCTCAAGTACATTGAGATTACCTGGCGCAACCCAGAGGGCGGCGGCGTCGTCACGATCACGACTAAGGCCTTTGGTCCCATGTGGGGTTGCCTGGGCGGCATGCTGATCACTACCAGTTACTTTCTCACGGCGGCGATCTCAGCGGTTTCCGGGTTCCACTATATCGCCTCGGTGGTGCATGCGCTCGATAACTATATCGTCATATTGGCTTGCACCGGCCTGGTCGCACTGGCGATCTTGAACGTCATCGGCATTCGCGAAAGCGCCATGGCCGCGCTGATCATGGCGGTGGCGGCGTTTGGCGTCGATATTCTGGTCATTTTGTTTTCGGTCAAAGATTTCTCCGCAAGCCAGTGGACCCAGATGCTGCAGAGCCTCCAGCCTGGTCGTGAAATGCCGTTCCATAGTTTGCTCGTCGGCTTCGCCGCAGCGTGGCTGGCTTTCTCCGGCCTGGAAAGCATCAGCCAGCTGAGCCCAGCCATGCGCCTGCCGCTGCGCAAAACAACCCGCTGGGCGATGTACGGCGTCATGGCGAGCATGCTGATCACGGCGCCCATGTTAAGCCTGCTATCGATCAATCTGCTCGCGCCGGAGTTCAAGGCAACCCAGAGCGAGCGATTCATTTCGCAAATCGCTTCGGTATCCGGCGGCTTTGGCTTGCAGCTGGCCGTGGTCGTCAGCGCTTCCAGCCTGCTGCTGTTTGCCGCCAACACCGCGATCATCGGCGCCTACCATGTCTTTCTCGCGCTCGCCAACACCGACTTTCTGCCGCGCGTCATCGCGCTGCGCAGCATTCGCTTTAACAGCCCGCACATCGCCATCATCGTCGCCACCGTGGTGCCGATCGCGGTCATCGTCGCCACCAGCGGCGAGCTCGGCATCTTGGGCGAGATGTACGCGTTTGGATTGCTCGGTGCGTTTGTTTTTTCCTCGCTCAGCCTGGACATCATCCGCTGGCGCCTCGGCCGCCGCGACGTCGGCTTTTGGATCGGCGCACTGACCACGGTCATGCTTGCGGTGGCGTGGTGCGTCAATTTGGTCGAGAAAGAGCTGGCCACCCTCTTCGGCGGCGCGCTCACAATCCTGGGCATGCTCATCGCGGTGGGTGTGCGGCGTGCCTGGTTTGTCGATTTGCTCTCGCGGGTTCCCGCCATCCAGCGGCTGCAGGCACGCGCCTATCTCGCTTCGGAAGCGTTGGTGGATGACGAGCTCAAGGGCTTGGTCACACTGGCCGATGCCGCCGAGCTGAAAGCGCTTTATCCCGGCTCCACGCTCGTGGCGCTGCGCGGCGAGACCCCGGCGCTGCTCCAACAGGCGATCCACATCGCCAAGGGCAAAGGCGAAACCGCGCTGTATTGCATCTACGTCGAGGAGTGGCCCGGTTTGCTTAACGGCAACACGCCGCACCGTCCCAATGAGGAAGGCATTCGCACGCTGCGTTTCGCAGTCCAGCATCTGCGCGGCAAGAACGTCGAAGTGATACCCATCTGGATGGTGTCGCACAACGCCGCCGACGCCATTGCTTCGGCCGCCAAAGCACTCGACGTCGAGAGTGTTTTGATCGGCCAGTCGCGCCGCTCGGCGTTTTATCACATGCTGCGCGGCCATGTCGTCAAAGGGCTCACCAGGAAACTGCCGCGCGATTGCCACCTGATGATCTTCAACTGAACGCTGCCAGCCCCTACGCCTTTAGTGCGATTGAATCTCAATGCCGGCGATTCTATATTGCCAGTCCACGCGTGCACACGTCATGCAGCCGACTCACGACACTCGCCAGCTCAATTGGTTTTTGGCTTGGGCCGTTGTCTTTTGCGACATTGGCACTTCGGTCTACTACGTTCCCGGCATCATGTATGGCCATGTCAAAGATGCCACGCCGTTCTTTGTGCTGCTGACAACCGCCGGCTTCATTCTACTCTCGTTCAAATACATCGAAATCTCCTGGCGCAACCCCGAGGGCGGTGGCGTCGTGACGATCACCTCGAAAGCCTTCGGCCCCATGTGGGGTTGCCTGGGCGGCATGCTGATAACCGTCGATTATTTTCTTACGACCGCGATCTCGGCGGTCTCGGGCTTTCAATATCTCGGCAGCGCCTTCCCTGCCCTCGATTCACATATCGTCCTTTTGTCCTGCGCCGGCGTCGGCGTGCTCGCGGCATTGAATATCGTCGGCATCCGCGAGAGCGCCGCGGTCTCGCTGGTGATGGCCTGCGCGTCTTTTCTCGTTAATCTCGTCGTCATGGGCGCGGCGTTTGCCTATATGGATGGCGCCCAATGGCAGACAGGTCTCAGCAAGCTCGGCACCGCCAAGGGGATATCTTCCTACGAACTGCTGGTCGGCTTTGCATCGGCCTGGCTGGCGTTCTCAGGCCTCGAAAGCATCAGCCAGTTGAGCCCGACCATGCGCCTGCCGCTGCGCAAAACTACTCGTTGGGCGATGGGCGCCGTGATGTTTACCATGGTGGTCACTTCGCCGATGTTGACCGCGCTTTCGATCGGCCTTTTGCCGGAACATTTCAAAGCCACCGAAAGCGAGCGCTTCATCTCCGAACTCGGCTCCATCGTCGGCGGGTTGGGCGTGAAATTGGCGGTGGTGTTGACCGCTACTAGCTTGCTGCTGTTTGCCGCCAACACGGCGATCATCGGCGCCTATCACGTGTTTCTCGCCTTGGTCAAAGGCGACTTCATGCCGCGCATCTTGGCGGTGCGCAACACCACATTTAATTCTCCACACATCGCCGTGGGAATAGCTACGATTGTCCCGGTGCTGATCATCCTCATGAGCGGCGGCCAGATGAAAATTTTGGGCGACATGTACGCCTTCGGTTTGCTTGGCGCGTTTGTCTTTTCTTCGCTCAGCCTCGACAAGATTCGTTGGAACCTGGGCCGGCGCGATATCGGGTTTTGGCTGGGATTTTTAACCACAGTAATGGTGATCGTGGCATGGGGCGTAAACCTGATCGAAAAACAGCTCGCCACTTGGTTCGGCGGCGGCGTCACACTGCTCGGCCTATTGATCGCCATGGGCGTGCGGCGCGCCTGGTTCGTCGATCTACTCGTCCAGATTCCGTTTATTCAGAAGCTACAAGCGCGCGCCTATCGCGCCTCGGAAGACTTGGTCGAAGATGAGCTCAAAGGTCTGATGACGCTCACCGAAGCGGTGGAAGTAAAGCCGCTCTACTCGTCGACCACGTTGCTGGCGGTGCGCGACGATAGCCCGAGCCTGGTCCAAGAAGCGGTCACGCGCGTCAAGGGCAAAGGCGAAGCGGCGCTTTATTGCATTTACGTCGAGGAATGGCCGGGCTTGTTTGCCGGCGAGACGCCCCATGTCCCTAACGAGCAAGGCGTGCAGACGCTCAAGGCCGTGCTGCAAAACGCGCGCGCCAAGGGCGTCGAGATCGTGCCGATCTGGGCAGTGTCGCACAACGCCGCCGAAGCGATCGCCAACGCCGCCAAAGCGCTCGACGTCGACTCGGTGATCATCGGCCAGTCGCGCCGCTCGGCGTTTTATCACATGCTGCGCGGCCACGTGATCAAGGGATTGATGAAAAGACTGCCGCGGGATGTTCACTTGATGATCTGCAATTGAAGTTGGCTGTGTTGCAACGCAGCTAACTTCATCCTGAACGAAGCGAAGGATCTAAACCGCCCCCTCCTACAACCCCAACCATCGGGCAATAATATTGCGCTGTATCTCCGAGGTGCCCGAGTAGAGCGTGCTGCCGATGGCGTCGCGCAGCGCCCGTTCCATTTCGTATTCCACCATGTAGCCATTGCCGCCGTGAATCTGCACGGTGCCTAAAGCGGTTTGCACGAGGGATTCGCTGACAAACAGCTTGGCCATCGCCGCGTCGAGGGAAACCGTTTTGGTTTTATCCAAGAGCGAAGCGGCTTTGTAGACCAACAGGCGCGCCGCTTCGAGCTGCACTTTCATATCGGCGATGCGATGGGAAATCGCCTGATACTTGGCGATGGTCTGACCGAACTGTTTGCGTGACTTCGCGAAGGAGATGCTCTGCTCCATCAGCCGCTGCGTCGTGCCGACGTGGCTGGCAAATAGACAAACCCTCTCCCAATCCATCGCGTGGGTAAAAATCGCCGTGCCGGCGCCGAGTCCGCCGAGGATCGCCTCCGGCCCGACCCTGACGTCGTCAAACACCAGCGCGCCCAGCGGCGCCGTGCGCAGGCCCATTTTCTCGAACGTCTGGGTGCACTGGAAACCGGGCGCGCCCTTTTCGACCAGAAAAGCGCTGATGCCGCCGTAGTAGCCCTTTCCCGGATTGGTGACGGCAAAGACGATGACAATGTCGGCGACCGGCGCGTTGGAGATAAAAGTCTTGGTGCCTTTGATGCGGTAGCCGCCGTTGCCGTCGGGCTCGGCTTTGGTTCGCATGGCAAATGCGTCCGAGCCGGACTCCGCTTCGGTCATGGCGTGGACACCAATCAACTTGCCATTGCAAAGATCGGCGAGATAGCGTTTTTTCTGTTCGGCGTTGCCGAACTGCCAGATCGGAATAACGCAGGAGAGCAGATGCGCGCAGATGGAAAAGACCAGGCCGCTGTCGCGGCAGCCATGGCCCAGCGCTTCGAGCGCGATCGCCGTCGTCAGTGGATCCAAGCCGCTGCCGCCGTCCTCCTCGGGCACCGGCAAACCTTGCAAGCGCATTTCTCCGGCTTTGAGCCAAAGCTCGCGCGCAAACACATGATCGCGATCGCGCTCGAGATTGTCGCGGTTAAGCTCTTTGGCAGCGAACCTGTCGATGGTCTCGCTTAAGATTTGCTGTTCTTCTGAAAGGGAGAAATCCATCCAGGGCGCTCCTTGAGCTTCTGGTAATCGATTTTATCAGTGGAAGTCTTCGGCAGCGCGGCCTCAAAGACGAACTCGTCCGGCGCCATGTAGGGCGGCAAGACGTCGACACAGAATTTTTTTAGCTGAATGATCGACGGCCGTTTACCGTCGTGGCAGCTCAGAAACGCGCGGATGCGCACGCCGGCCTCTTGATCGGCCAGCGCCAGCACCGCCACTTCCTTCAGCATCGGATGGCGATAAAGACCCGCTTCGATCTCGCCCAGCTCGACCCGGTAGCCGCGCCGTTTCACCATGCGGTCGCGCCGCCCGGCAAAAAGGTAATCGCCGTCGGGCTGCTCGACGACGATATCGCCGGTGCGATACCACGGCCCATCGGCGCGATCGAGAAAAGCGCGCGCGGTGTTTTCGGCAAGATTCCAATAACCTGCGGTAACCGCCGGCCCGGCGATGCACAGCTCGCCGCGCTCACCGGCTTTGACGACCGCACCGACTTCGTCCACCGCGACGGCGCGCAAGTGCTCGCAGGTTTTGCCGATGGGAAACGGCTCGGTCCGCTCTGGCGGTATTTGCGACGGCACTTCGTAGTAGGTGCAAACATTGGTTTCCGTCGGCCCGTAAAGATTGAAATAGCGCGGCCTGGGCCAGCGCTCGCACAACGCGCGCAGGTGCTTGACCGGAAACACTTCGCCGGCAAACAACACCAGGCGCAGTGCGCTGTAGTCATGGTTTTCCAGGCGGCCGTACTGCACGAGAAAGCTCAAAATCGACGGTGCCGAGTACCAAATCGAAATGCGTTCGGCGGCGATCAGCGGCGCAAGCTTTTCCGGCTCCTTGCCGATGTCCTCAGGGATCAACACCAGCGTGGCGCCGCTCGACAAGCTGAGAAAGATATCAAGAATCGATAGGTCGAAATGAAACGGCGCGTGGGACGAAAAGCGATCCGCCGCCCTCGGATCAAACGCATCGGCGCACCAATCGACGAAACTCATGGCGTTGCGGTGCGAGATCATCACCCCTTTGGGTTTGCCGGTGGAGCCCGACGTGTAAAGGATATAGGCGAGTTCGTCTAGCTGCGGCACAGCAACAGCGCGCACCTTGTTCAGAGCTTCGGCCGCGATGCCTGCCACAACGTTGTTCAGCCCTTGCCCGGCGCCGACGTCATCGACGGCGATAAACTCCGGCTGGCCGCCCAGGGCCGCGATTTCCTTCGCCAGGCCGTCGGCAAGTTGCCTTTCGCAAACCACGACTTTGACGCCGCAATCGTTGAGGATATAGCCGCCGCGCGCGAGCGGCGCGTTGAGGTCGACGGGCACGTAAGCCGCGCCCGCTTTCAAAATGGCCAAAAGCGTCGCCAGCGAGTCGATGGACTTATGCAGAATGAAGCCGACACGGTCGCCGGGCGCGACACCCAACTGCAACAAGCGAGCGGCGAGCGCAGTGCTCAGTCGATCGAGCGCCCCATAGCTCATCGAGCCGCGTCCCGGCGCGACCACCGCGAGCGCTGCCGGGTGCGCCCGAGCACTCTCGGCAAAATATTCGTGCAACGACCTTTTCACGACGCTCCACCTCAGCCCAATTTGCTTTCCACCAGTTTGCCGATGCGTGCGATCGAGTCGAGATGCTCGATGTCGACCTCGTGGGCTTGAAGCTTGATTTTGTAGCGGTCCTCGACGAAGGCAACCAATTTCAACGTCGCCAGAGAGTCCAAAATACCGCCGCTGATCAGCGGCGTCGCCTCGGTCAACTCTTCGGGATCTTCGCCGGGCAAAAATTCTTTAAGAATGTAATCTTTTAGTCCTTTGACAATTGCTTGGGTTTCCGCCACTGGGGGCTCCTTTTACCGGGTGCTCTTGGAAAACAGCGCTGCCACACGTTGATCTTTGTGCTCTTTCAGAATCGTGTAAAGCCGTTCGGCCACCAGGCGGTGGCCGTTGGCATTTGGGTGATTGTCCCAATCGGCAATCCGCAGCGTATTGATCTCGTGGCCTTGATAGACGTCGCTGAGATCGGCAACGACAAACCCCGCGGCGCGCGCGATGCGCAGAATTTCCGGGGTCTCCTCGACCCAATCGCCCTGTTCGACCTGGGGTAAAAACAAGAACAGCGGCACGATGCCGCGCTCACGGCACTCGTCGACGATGTAGCGATAGGTCCAGGTGAGAATTTCATGGCGAAACGGCATCAGCCGGCGCGTGCCGATGGCCTCGGCCGTTTTCGGCGGCACCGCCGCTTTAGCGATGATTTCGCGCAGCGGCGCGAACGGCACGGCGATGTTCTTCGCGGTCACTTCCGCCAGATATGACGCCGATCGTGACGCCTCGCGGCCTGTGGCCACGTAGAGCACCGCGTTGGGCGCAAAGGAATAAGCTTTTTCGACCACCAGCAGCTGCTGCACCGGCTGATAGCCCGGCACCGCCATATTGAGAATTTCGTAGCGTTGATACGGTTTGCCCACGTTATTTTGATTGAGACGTTCTTCAACCAACGCTTCGAAGGTTTCATTATCGCGCACGCCCCAGCCCATCACGGACGAGGCGCCGAGTAGTGCAATCCGATAAGTGTTCGGCGCCGGTTTGGCTTCGTAGTCTTGGTCGCGCATGCCCCAACGGTTGGTGCGCACTGGGCCGTGGCTCGACATCGCGACAAAGGACGGAACCAATTCCCTATGAAGAAAATCTCCGGTAAAGCGATCCAACCCAGTGCCAGCCACGTCGAGCCAGGTCGACGGCCGGTTCATATACAACTCCCAGAGTTGGCTATTGAAGCGCTCCACCCGGTTCAAGTTTTCGTAGTAGCCTTTTTCCATCATCGCCACGTCGAGCCGGCTCAGCCGTCCCGAGCGCAAGGTGTTGACGAAAGTAGCCGCCTGCGGCCCCAGATGCAGGTAAACCTCCTGAATGCCGGCCAGCGCAAGCGCCGCAAGAAACACCACATTGCCCACCGTCGCGCGGTTAAATAGCGTGGCGGGCGGGCGCTTGAGCTTCGACTGTTTGTCGCGGTACACGGAATATTCAGCGCCCAGCGACAGCACCAAAACGATGGCGAGCAAAAGCCCAACGGTCTTCACGGTTATCTTGTTTGCGGTCTCCCACAACGCGAGCCACTCCTCCACGGTTTCGCTCGACCACAGCGACCACAAAACGCAAATCAAAAGAAACATGCCGGTCGTGTTGAGCGCGCGCCGCAGGAACGGCACGAACTGGAAGCGGTACTTGCCCACGCTGCGCTCACGGCCGTGCTTCATCTCGTAAAGCGAATTGCCGACGACAAACAGCGCGAGGATGCCCCAGAACAACGCATCGGGGCCGGACAACAACACCGTGCCGCGCAGCCAGAACCACTGGTAAGCGTGCAGCACCCAGGTCATGAAAAAAACAAAAAGCGTCGACAGCACGATGGCGCGTAGATCGCCTTTGGCGCGCAGTTTGAAATAGACCGGGTAGTAGAAAAGCTTCATCATGAAGTCTTTCCAATAGATGTTAATTCGGCGCCAAAAATCGGTAAAGCTCGACGACAGATAATAAAGGTGGTGCGTCTCCGGCAGGTTGAAGCCGAACAAACGCAATAGACCGATGATCAGGTGGAACTGGCCGGAGATTCGCAGATAAAGCAGAAAGTTCGAGACGATGAATTGGAGCAAATCCCCTGAGTTGGCGATCTCCGTGGGTGCTACGGTCAGATAATAATAGACCAGACGGTAAAGGATCAGATGGACGACACCGCGCGTCATCCAGACAATCGCCTGCTGGTAGCTGGCATGTTCTTCGGCATCGAAATAGTTGCGGCGAAAGGCCTTGTAGTCCACCACCGGATACATGGGAAAGCACACGTTGGGCAGCATGAAAAAGTAGGAGAATGCGCGCGGCCAGGAAAATGGTTCGTTTTCATGGGCCTGATCGTAAACGTAGATCATCAAGCGAAACATGAACATGGCGCCTAGAATCGGCCAAATCGCCGGCGACCACGGAGCCGGCAACCAACCGACCCGCAGCAACGCTAGAAGAGCGGTGGCGCACAAAAGCAAGCCCACCCGCGCCCGCATACTGAACGGGAGATGACAGATCGTGATCAACATGCAGCCCAGGCCAATTAACCAAGCCGCTTGAACCGGCCCGAAAATAAGGCCAATACCGACAACAGAAAGGAGGGCAAAAAAGGGCAGCTTTAGGGACAACGGCAGAAAGTAGTGAACAGCGAACCCACCGAAAGCCAAAACGATAATACGAACAAATGCGCTGCTTTCGATCTGAAACTGCCGGATCGTGACCAGCAGTAAGAAAAGCTGCAGACCAAGTAGGATGAACCGTGACAGTCGATCACGAAGGGTGGAACTACTCGCAGTAGATTCACGGTTGTCCATCTCGGTGCCTTTGGCTCAGGTGATTGCAGGTCACCAAAGTTGCGAAAATATCGGTCGAACGGACTAGACCGACCTGCTGAATAATACGGTCGAACAGGTAGAGCTAAAGCCCTGCTGCGGCTCCTATTCCTATTCAAACTGAAGAGGCGATGTCAAGTGTAAACGAATGGGCAGGACGATAGTCTGTAAGCCGACAGAACGAGAAGGAGTCGCGCCATAAAAGCAAGCGCATGGCAGGCCAAGCGCGAGCGGCAGGTCTAATCACTTGCCTTGGCCGATTGCTCGATCAGCTCGTGTGCCTCTTCAGCGCCCAGGAAGCGATCAATCACAGCATGGCCGGCATAGAGGAGCGGTGTCACCGACAAAGCTACTATCAATTTAAATGAATAGTTCGACGCCGCCACGGTAAGAAACTCGGAGGTCTGGACTTTCCCCGGCAGCCAGAATGCAATACCGATAATGACGATACTATCGATTAGTTGTGATACTACCGTAGAGCCGGTGGCGCGCATCCAAAGGTAGCGTCCACCGGTCTTATTGCGCACCAGCCAAAAAATAAACACGTCGACCAATTGGCTTATGGCAAACGCCGCGACGCTGCCGACGATGATCCACAAAGATTGGCCGAATACCGCGGTAAACTGCGCGTCGGTCACCGGCGAAAACGAAGCGGCCGGCACCTGCATGGCGAGAAACAGCACGACAAAAGCGTAGACGATCAGCGCAATGGTCATGAAGGTCAGGCGCTTGACGCCTTCGCGGCCGAAGTATTCGTTGATCAAATCGGTGGCGATGAACACCACCGGCCACGGGATCACGCCGATGCTCAACGTAAACGGACCCAAGGTAAACAGCTTGCCGCCGGTGAGCTCACCGAGGATGGCGTTGGTGACGAAGAAGCCGGCCAACGCGAGGTAAACGATATCTCTGCGGGTTTGCACTCCCATGGTTATATTTCCGGTTAGCCGCGCCCTATTTCATGCCAAGATTCTTGAGAAAGCCAGAATTCGCGAGAGCATCGACTAACGAGTTGTCGTAGAAGTCGTTGGGATCGGCGGTTTTCACCTTGCGAAACTCTTTCTCGTCGAGATAGGCAAACTGGCCGCGGATCGCCGCCGGCCGCGCCGATTTGATTGACCAACGATTTCCCATAACGCGCTCCAGCTCATCGGACTTGTTAAATTTCGCACACACTGCCACGAGCCGTTTCCCGGCGCAACCGCTCCTTATTGACCAACCTATCGCTTTGAGTATTATAACCATGAACGATCGCCGAGCCAGAGGAGCACTTATGATTATCGACGCCGACGCCCACGTGGTGGAAACCGAACAGACCTGGAGCTACATGGATGGTTCCGACAAGAAGTTTCGCCCGCAGCTTTTCAGTTCCACCGATAACCCCAACATGCAGTACTGGTTCTGCGAAGGGAAATCGGTGGGCTTCCGTCCGCCGACGTTGACCGAGCAGGAATTGATCGCGCTCTCAAAAGAAACCGGCCGCGAATTGAAGACCGCCGCAGGCGCGCGCGAGCTGCGCGATGTCGAACTGCGGTTATCGCACATGGACCGGCTCGGCATCGACGTGCAGGTGCTATTCAACACCATGTGGATCGCCCGCGTCGCCGACAAACCTGACGCGGAGATCGCCCTGTGCGGCTCGTGGAACCGCTGGATGGCCGACATGTGGAAGGCGGGCAAGAATCGGCTGCGCTATTCGTGTGTCGTGCCGGCGATGACGCCAAGCGAGGCAGTTCAGCAAATGCGCTTCGCCAAAGAGAACGGCGCGGTGGCAGTCAGTCTGCGCCCCTTCGAAAACGATCGGCATCTGGTCGACCCCTATTTTTATCCGATCTACGAAGAAGCAAGCCGGCTCGATATGGCCATCGCGGTGCACATTGCCAACGGCAGTCCGGCGCTGATGGATCAGTTCAAACCGCGCTATGATAAAATGGGCGGCTTCGCGCAGTTCCGGGTGCCGACGGTGATCACCTGTTTGTCGCTGATGATGAGCGAGCTGCCGAAAGTTTTCCCCAAACTGCGCTGGAGCTTCGTCGAAGCGTCGGCACAATGGGTCCCCTGGGTGGTCAAAGAAGCGACGCGCCGCAGTGGCAGCAAAGGCTTTCCCAAACTGCCGTTCAAAGACTTCAATATCTACGTCACGACGGAGACCAACGACGACTTCGACTTCGTGCTGCGCTACGCCAGCGAAGACAACGTCGTCATCGGCACCGACTATGGCCATACCGACGCTTCGAGCGAGGTCGACGCCATCGATATCTTTCGCGCCAACCCAGAAGTCACCGACCCGGTGAAAAAGAAAATTTTGGACGACAACCCGCGGCGGCTCTACGGGCTATGAAAAGCTAGCCCGAATTATTCATGCGACGGGGAAAACCCATGACACTGCGTCGATCGAAGTGGAACTCTGGAGGAGCGCAGGCATCAGCGCAAATCGTTCGGTTTAATGCGCCGATGCTGGGCATCTCTTCGGCCTTTTCACTGCGATTCGCAGAGCAGGGCGACCGGCGGTCGCCCCTACAAGGCGGCGTCGCAGCGGATATCTGTTGCCTTCGCTCCGGAAGAGTTTCACTTCGATCGCGCCGCAGCGATGAATAGTCCGGGCTGGGGGCGTTTAGGGAGGGGTCTATTGGGCGACTCGGGGGTATTCAATTTTTCATCGTCTGCCCTTGCTAAAGCGAGGAAACCATCTGAGGAGAAGTCAGACTACCGCATTCCCAAGCTCCACTACGGATTCTTCCGGCAGAACTCCAACACCCAATCGCAAATCTTCCGGGTCGTCTGCTCCGGCGGCATGACGTTGCGAAAATCACTTTTCGGCAACAGCTCGCGCAGATAGTGCGCGCCGGAGGTGGCGTGCGAGGCATCGTCGCCGGGAATAATCAGCGCCGGCGCTTTGACGCCCAGCACTTCTTCAGGTTCGGCGCCGGTGGCGGTATCGCGGTCATATAATGTCCGGCCACTGGTGACGATCAAGCTCAAATAGCGATCGAGATCTTGCTTGGCGAAACTCTCGGCGAACTCTTTACTGCGCGCGATGCTGGTCGCCCACGGCCCAGCTTCCGGGTCGAGCCAAAACGATTTACCGCCGCGCGCCCGTTCGATGACACCATTGATGCCATTCTGCTTGGCGAACTCGTAATGGCGCATGAAGCGCGCCTGGCTGTTCACTTTCCAACGATAACCGCCCACCGGCCAGTGTAAAATCAGACCGCGCGTCGCCTCGGGATAATGCACACCGACGGCCAGCGCCACCGAACAGCCCATGCAGCCACCCATGACGTAGGCGGAGCCCAGCTTCAAATGATCGAGCAGCGCTTTGCCGTGCTGCGTGTAGCTCGCCCAGCTCAGCCGCTCGACTCGACCGCCCGACTGGCCGCACTCGCGCCGGTCGTAGAGAATGACAGCATGCTCCCGCGCCAGCGCCGCGATGGCATCGATGCCGGTCCAGGCGCTGGCAACACGCCACTTATCGATGGTCGCGTCAAAGCCGCCTGGCGCGCACATCAAGATCGGCGTCCCCGAGCCGTGAACTTCATAGTAAGTTTCGATGCCATCGACCGTCACTGTCGGCATAACGCATGCACCTTTCTATTCTTCTGGACATCAATTTAGCGGGCACGTAATATCAACTGCTCGCGCCAGTTGCATAACATGGAAACCGTGCATGTGAAAAGTTCGCGCAGCAGAGCGGAAGAATTCACCACCGAGACACCGAGAACACAGAGTTCGCAAGAGTGGTTCCAGGATTTCATAGCTCTTCACTCCGCGCCCCCAGCGCCCCTGCGCGAGATAATCCGCATCCGAGAGGTTCAATGTGAGCGATCGCGACACCGAACAGAAATTCACTGAACTACTGAACGTCATGGCGCGCTTGCGCAGTGAGACGGGCTGCCCGTGGGACAAAGAACAAACCCACGCTTCGCTCAAGCCCTGCCTGCTCGAAGAAACCTACGAATTGCTCGACGCCATCGACGATGGCGAGACCAAAAAACTCAAGGAAGAACTGGGCGATGTGCTGCTGCAGGTGATTTTTCACGCGCAGATCGCCCGCGAAGAGAGCCGTTTCACCATCAAAGATGTCATCGAAATCCTTACTGACAAACTGGTACGGCGCCATCCATACGTTTTCGCCGGCGAACCACTGCCCGAAGATCCGGCGGCGGCGCTCAAACAGCGCGCTCAACTCAAGGCAAACGAAAAAAAAGAGGGCGAAAGCAAATCGGCACTGGGCAATGTTCCCAGAGCGATGCCGGCACTGGCGCGGGCGCAGTCGATTTCGCGCCGCGCCGCCCATCTCGGCTTCGAGTGGCCCAACGTCGATGAGGTCTGGGGCAAGTTCGATGAGGAAGTGCGTGAATTACGAGAAGCCGCGCAGAGCGGCGACCAGACTCGCACTGGAGAGGAGCTCGGAGACTTGCTCTTCACCGCGGTGAATCTGGCGCGCTTCTTCGACGTGGAAGCAGAAGAGGTTCTAGCCCAGACCGTCGATCGCTTTACCAAACGCTTTCATCACATCGAAGCGCGGCTGCGTGCGGCCGACAAGCGCATCGAAGATGCCAATCTCGCCGAGATGGACCGCTACTGGGACGAAGCCAAGCAGCTCGAAAAACAGGAGAAGCCGGGGAAATGACCGTGGCGCCCAAAATCGTTTTTCTCGACGCCGCGACGTTCGGCGACATGTCGCTAGCACAGTTCACCGACCGCTGGCCGTGCACCGTGCATCAAGTGACGCAAGCCACTGAGACAGCAGCGCGGATTACCGGACATAACATCGCGGTCACGAATAAAGTCGCCTTCGACAAAACGATTCTGAACAGTCCGGCAGCGGAAGAGCTCAAACTGATCGCCGTCGCAGCTACGGGCACCGATGTCATCGACAAAGACGCAGCAACCAAGCGCGGCGTCAAAGTCTGCAACGTGCCGGGCTACGCCGCCCAAGCGGTGGGTCAATTCACCATTGCGCTGCTCCTAGAGTTGGCCAGCCGTATTGGCAGCAACAGCGCCGACGTCAAAGCCGGCGCCTGGCAAAGTAGTCCTGTCTACACACTCCTCACCTACCCGCAGGTCGAATTGCACGGCAAAAAACTCGGCATCATCGGCTACGGCAACATCGGCAAAACCGTCGCCAAGATCGCCGGCGCGCTGGGCATGGAAATTCTCGTCGGCGCTCGCCCCGGCGGCTCGGCACCACCCAGCGATCGAGTGCCTCTCGATCGCCTGTTCCGCGAAGCCGATGTCATCACCCTGCACTGTCCGCTGACGCCGCAAACAAAAAACCTGATCAACGGGCAAACGTTAGCGTCCATGAAATCGACCGCGTTTCTGATCAACACCGCCCGCGGCGCCTTGGTCGACGAAGCCGCGCTGATCGAAACCCTGCGCCACAAACGCATCGCCGGCGCCGCCGTCGACGTTATCACCCAAGAGCCGCCGCCCGCCGATCACCCGATGATCGTTGCCGCAAGAGAACTCTCCAACCTGATGGTCACACCGCACACGGCGTGGAGCGCGCGCGAAGCGCGCGAACGGCTGCTCAGCGAAGTCAAAGAAAACATCGCAGCGTTTCTCGCGGGACAACACCGCAATCGCGTCGCCTGAACAGGAGGAGCTAAAAGCGGGAGCGAAAGCGGACGATCAGAACGGCACGTCGTCATCCATCGGCGGCTGGCCGCCGCCCATCCCACCAGCCATGCCCATGTCGTCGCCCATCTGCTGCTGGGGCACGCGCGTGCCGCCGCCGCTGCCGAGAAACCTGACGTTTTGCGCGACGATTTCGGTGATGTAGCGTTTTGCTCCGGTGTTTTTATCGTCGTAGCTCCGGGTGCGGATGCTGCCCTCGATGTAAACCTCGCGGCCTTTGGAGAGATATTGGCCGCAGGTCTCGGCCTGCTTGCCCCAGACCACGATGTTGTGCCACTCGGTGCGCTCCTGACGTTTGCCATCGCGGTCGTTCCACTGTTCGGAGGTGGCCAGCGAGAAATTGGCGACGGCACTGCCGGTGTTGGTGAAACGCACTTCGGGATCTTTGCCCAAGCGACCGACGAGAATGACTTTGTTAACCGACATGCTTGCCTCCGACGGCGCTAAAACTTAGCCGCAAGTTATCGCCGGCGATTTGCAGAGTCAAACAACTACAAAGCGGGATTCCCCGTAGAGAGCCCGGCGCGGCGCGATTGGAATCTTTGTCGGCAACAAGATTTGCGCAAGCCGCGCGACTCCGAAATACCGCCCCCTTGCGACTGTCGCGCTCTTATGTCCCAATAGATGCTTCACCCGTCATGCCGACCATTGAGCAGTTATTGGAAGAGAAAGTCTCAGCCGCGCTGAGCGCCGCCTGTGGCGCGCCGACGGCGGCGCAAGTCAGTGCCACCGGCGATCCGCAGCGCGGCGATTACTCGGCGAGCGGTGTCATGGCGGCGGCCAAGGCGCACAAGATGAATCCGCGCCAATTGGCGCAGGATGCTTTGGCGCACTTGAACCCTAGCGACGTGCCCGCCAGCTGGGAAGTCGCCGGTCCGGGCTTCATCAATTTGCGCCTGCATGCCGAGTGGCTCGCCAAGGCGATTCTAACCGCGGCGCTCGATCAGCGTTTAGGCGTTGAAACTGTCGCCAAACCCGAAACCATCGTCGTCGACTACAGCGCGCCGAATATTGCCAAGCCGATGCATGTCGGCCATATCCGCTCGACCATCATCGGCGCCGCCTTGGCGCGCGTGCTGCGCTTTCTCGGTCACCGAGTCATCACCGACAACCATGTTGGGGACTGGGGCACGCAGTTTGGCATGTTGATCGTTGGCTATCGCACGCTCCTCGACAAAGCGGCCTTCGAACGCGATCCGCTGGCGGAAATGGAGCGTATCTACAAAGCGATCCAGGCCAAGACTAAAACCGAGCCCGCGATTGCCGCACAGGCGCGCGAGGAGTTGGCCAAACTACAAAAGGGCGACCCCGACAACACCCTTCTGTGGCAGGAGTTCATGGCCGTGTCACGCCAAGCTTTCGAACGGGTTTACTCGCGCCTCAAGGTCACGTTCGACCACTGGCTCGGTGAGAGTTTTTACAACCCGCAGCTCGCCAACGTCGTTCAAGAGTTGCTCGACAAGGGGCTGGCGAAACCGAGCGAAGGGGCGATCTGCGTTTTTTACGAAGACCAACCCGAGCTCGCCGGCACACCGTTCTTGATTCAGAAGCAGGACGGCGCTTTTCTCTACGCCACCACCGATCTGGCGACGCTCAAATATCGCGCCGAAACTTTTCACGCCGACCGGGTGATCTACGTCGTCGACAATCGCCAGCAGCTCCATTTTAAGCAGCTCTTCAGCGCGGCGCGCCGCTGGGGATTGAAAATGTCGATGGAACACGTCGGCTTCGGCACCATCTTGGGCGACGACGGCAAGCCGATCAAAACCCGCGAGGGCGAGCCGATCAAGCTCGAAGCGCTGCTCGACGAAGCCGAAGAACGTGCTCAGGCGATCGCCCGCAGCAAGAACCCGGACTTACTGGAAGCCGATCTGGCGCGCATCGCCCACGTCGTCGGCATGGGCGCGGTGAAATACGCCGACCTGATGCAAAACCGCACCACCGACTATCGCTTTAGCTGGGACAAGATGCTCGCCCTCGACGGCAACACCGGGCCCTATCTGCAATATGTCTACGCGCGCATCCGCTCAGTCTTTCGCCGCGGCGAGCTGGAGACCTGGCAGCCGTCCGGCGACATGAAAATCCAGCTGCGTGAACCGCAGGAGTTGGACCTGGCCAAGCAGATGATCCGCCTGGGCGACACCTTGCTTGGCGTCGAGCGCACGCTCAGGCCACATCTGCTGGCGAGCTATCTCTACGACCTGGCGACCCGATTCAATATCTTTTATCAATCGCAGCCCGTCCTCAAAGCGGACGACGAGATCCGCCCGACCCGGCTGCTGCTCTGTTACCTCACCGCCCGATACATCAAAGCTGGCCTCGACCTGCTCGGCATCGACACCCTTGAAACGATGTGACCTGCCTCAATTCGTGAGTGCCTGCCAGATTGCTTTTTGCTCTACCCTGCATTAAGCTTTATTTCTGTTTTTCGCAGATTTGCCACTAACAAATTAACTAAATCTTGATGATCTACGGGCTCAAGCTGATGTTCTTTGCAGCGGTCACGATTGTGTTGGCGTTAACGACCATCACGATCGGGCTGTTCGAGCGCCATGGCAAGGTCGCCTATCGCGTCAATCGTTTTTGGACCTGGATCATTCTATGGGCCGGCGGCGTGTCGCTCAAAGTCCGAGGGCTGGAGCATATCGACCCGCGCCAACCATATATTTTCATGGTCAATCATCAGAGCAACGTCGACATCCCGGTGCTGGTGCAAAGCTTGCCGCAGTTTCAGCTGCGCTGGGTCGCCAAAAAAGAACTACTAAAGGTGCCCTTCTTCGGTTGGGCCATGTGGGCGACCAAACACGTAACGGTGGATCGCAACGATCCGCAGGGCGCGGTGCGCAGCTTGAAAGTAGCCCAGGAACGAATGGCCGCCGGCATCTCGATTGTGGTTTTCCCCGAAGGCACGCGCAGCCGCGACGGCAAGCTGCAGCGCTTCAAGAAAGGCGGCTTTTTGTTGGCGGCCCAGGCGGGTAAGCCGATCGTGCCGGTGACGATCAACGGCAGCGGACGGCTGCTGCCCTCCGGCGCGTTCCAGCTCCGCCCCGGAACCATCGAAGTAACCGTGGATAAACCGGTGTCGGTGGTAGGTTTTCGCGCCGGCAACCTGCGCCTGCTGTCGAACCAGGTGCGCGACACGATCCAGTCGCATCTCAACGGCAGAGACGCGAACACCACCGCCAATCGGCGCGAACAAGGCGATCTGGCCGCAATGCCGCTGGAGAAACCGACAACTTAATTATTATGGAACCGATCCGAATCATCCCCCTCGGCGGCCTGGGCGAGTTTGGCCTCAACATGATGTTGGTCGAGTATGGCGACGACGCCATCGCCATCGATTGCGGCCTGATGTTTCCCGGCGCCGATCTTTTGGGCATCGACCTGGTCATCCCCGACATCGGCTACCTGCTCGAACAGCGCGACAAGCTCAAAGCGATCATTTTGACCCACGCCCACGAAGACCACGTCGGCGCCCTGCCCTACGTTTTGAAGCATTTTGACGTGCCGATCTACGGCTCGCGTCTGACGCTGGGTTTACTAGCTAACAAACTCAAAGAACACGACCTCGAAGACGGCGCCGATATCCACGAAATCACCGCCGGCGAACCCTGGGCCGTCGGCCCGTTCAAGATCGAAGGCATCCGCGTCACCCACAGTCTGGTCGATTGCCTGGCGCTCGCCATCGAAACCCCGGCCGGCGTCATTATTCACACCGGCGATTTCAAAATCGACAACACGCCCATGGAAGGCGAAATGTTCGACTTCCAGCGCTTTGCCGCCTACGGCGAAAAGGGCGTGCTCTTATTGCTGTCGGATTCGACCAACGTCGAGCGGCGCGGCCACACGCCATCGGAGCGCGAGGTCGCCAGCAATTTAGAACAGATCATCGCCGGCAGCACCGGCAAAGTGCTGGTCTCGACTTTTTCGTCGAGCATCCCGCGCATTCAGCAAGTGATGGAAATTTCCGAGCGCTGCGATCGGCGCGTGGTCTTGAGCGGCCGGAGCATGATTCGCAACTGCCAGGTGGCCAGCGATCTCGGCTATCTCCACCTGCCGCGCGGCATCATGAACGACAGCGAGCGCTGGTCGGATTTGCCGCCGGACCGCGTAACTCTATTGACCACCGGCAGCCAGGGCGAACCCTTGTCCGTTTTGCACCGGGTTGCGCTGGACGATCACAAGACCATCAAAGTCACGAGCGGCGATACAGTAATATTGTCGTCGAAGTTTATTCCCGGCAACGAAAAGACCATTTCCAACATGATCAACCACCTCTACCGGCGGGGCGCCGAGGTGCACTACGAAAAGGTTTCCGAGATCCATGTTTCCGGCCATGCCAGCCAAGAAGAGTTGAAGATCATGCTGCAGTTGACCCGGCCGCGCTACTTCGTGCCGATCCACGGCGAGTACCGCCATCTGTGCAAGCATCGCCAGCTCGCCCAGGACGTCGGTGTGCCGGTGGAAAACTGCTTCATCCTTGAAGACGGCGACGTGTTGGAAATTGACAAACACCGCGCCGCAAAGACCAAGCCCATACAAGTGGGCCGGGTTTTCGTCGACGGCAACAGCGTCGGCGACGTCGGCGACATCGTCATCCGCGACCGCCGCCATTTATCGGAAGACGGCATGGTGCTAGCGGTCATGGCGATCCATCAACAGACCGGCGAGCTGGTCGCCGGGCCGGACCTGATTTCGCGCGGCTTCATGAGCCCGGAAGAGAGCGAAGAAGTGCTGGAGCAGGCGCGCAAAGCCGTGCTGGAAACGTTGAACGGGCTAAACAAAGAAAGCCGCACCGACCCGGCCGAGCTGCAAGAAGAAGTGCGCAAGACGCTGCGGCGCTATTTCCGCAAGAAACTGGAACGGCGGCCCGTGGTGCTGCCTTATATCATCGAAACGTGAGCGTGGCAGAAGAGCAAAAAACGGTTCACCACCAAGACACCAAGGACACGAAGTTTGGCACCAGAAGTTTTTTGAAACTTTTTTCTTTTCTTCCCTTCGTGCTCTTCGTGCCGCTTCGTGGTGAAATTGGATTGAAGTGATCATGGAAAAAGGACGTTTAACTCGCGAAATCTGGGGCGTGGTGCTGTTTCTCACAGTGCTGCTCATCACCATTAGCCTCCTGTCGTTCGACGTCAAGGACCGCTCGTTCAACACCCCGTCGGGCTTGGTGCAGACCCATAATTGGGGCGGTTTTTTGGGCGCCTACCTCGCCGATATGCTGCTCCAAGGCTTCGGCCTGTCGTCGTTTTTGTTTCCGGTGTTTGGCGCCATGATCGCTTTTCAGCTCTTTCGCGCCCAGTTTAAAGGCATCTCGTGGCTCAAGACTTTGGGCTACGGGGTGTTTTTTCTCAGCGTAGCGGTGACGATCAGCATTTTCATCGATGCCGAAAACGCCCGCGAAGCCGGCGGCATTGTCGGCGGCTTTTTCAAAGAAGCGATTCTGGTGCCTTGGTTCGGCCGCATCAGCGCGACGTTGATTACGCTTGCGGCGCTGTTGCTCTCGCTCATGCTGCTGACGCAGAACTCTTTGGCGGACCTGTTCGATCGCACCTCGAAAAATATTCTCCAGCTGCGCAAATCGGTGCTGCCGGCGGTCGGCGAAAAAATCAAAGACCTCAAAGAGAAACAGGAAAAGCGCAAAGCCGAAACCTCCAAAGAGAACGCCAAGAAAGAACGGCCCGATTACACACCGCCGCAGATCGTCGTCAAAGATGAGCTGCGCGACGAGCCGGGCAAGAAAGCGCCGAAAAAGAGCGCCGTGCCGCCCGAGCAATTCAAGCTGCCGGTCATCAGCGAAGAAGGCTACAAAGTGCCGCCGCCGGAGCTGCTCGACATGCCCGAAGAGCAGCCGTCTAAAATTGACAAAGAAACGCTGCAAGCCAACTCGATCATTCTGCAAAAAAAGCTCGCCGACTTTGGCGTCGAGGGCGAAGTGGTGGCGGTGCGCCCCGGGCCGGTCATCACCATGTACGAGTTCAAGCCCGCACCGGGTGTCAAAGTCCGGCGCATCGTCATGTTGGCCGACGACCTGGCGATGGCGCTGCGCGCCGTCAGCGTGCGCATTTTGGCGCCGATTCCCGGCGAATCGGTGGTCGGCATCGAGATTCCCAACCCGCGCCGCGAAACGGTCTATCTGCGCGAGATGATCGAGGGCGAGGCCTATCAAGCCTCCGAATCGAAGATAACCTTGGCGTTAGGCAAGGACATCGGCGGCACCCCCTTCGCCGCCGATCTGGCGCGCATGCCGCATCTGCTGGTCGCCGGCGCCACCGGCACCGGTAAATCGGTGTCGATCAACGCGATGATTTTGAGCATCCTTTTCAAATCGTCGCCTTCGGACGTCAAATTCATCATGGTCGACCCCAAGATGCTCGAGTTGACGGTTTATGAAGATATTCCGCATTTGCTCGTGCCGGTGGTCACCGATCCCAAAAAGGCCGCCGCGGCGCTGTTCTGGGCGATGGATGAAATGGACCGCCGCTATCGTCTAATGAGAGACAAGGGCGTGCGCAACATCGACAGCTACAACAAGAGTTCGGAAAAGGAGAACGCCGGTCGGAGCCCGACGGTCAGCGCGCAAGAAGGACCATCGGGCGACGCCGCGGAGCTCGGCGGCGACTTGAGCGAAGCGGCGCCGATCGTCCATGAAAAAATGCCGCGCATCGTTATTATCGTCGACGAGCTGGCCGACCTCATGATGACCGTCGGGCGCGACATCGAGGAGTACATCACCCGCCTGGCGCAAAAAGCGCGCGCCGCCGGCATCCATCTGATTCTCGCCACGCAGCGGCCCTCGGTCGACGTCATCACCGGTCTGATCAAGGCCAACTTTCCGGCGCGGGTTTCGTTTCAAGTCACTTCGCGCATCGATTCGCGGACGATCTTGGATTCCATGGGCGCGGAAAAGCTTCTGGGCAACGGCGATTTGCTCTATTTGCCGCCGGGAACGGCGCGCCTGACCCGCGTCCACGGCGCCTTTGTCTCGGACCAGGAAGTGCGCCGGGTCATGAAGTTCATCAAGGCCCAGGGCCGGCCGCAGTACCGCACCGATGTCCTGCAAGCCAAAAAAGAGATGGAGGCAGCGGCGGCGGCGGACGAAGAATATGACGAGATGTACGACCAGGCAGTGGCCATCGTCACCGAAACCCAGCAAGCGTCGATCTCGATGGTCCAGCGCCGGCTGCGCGTCGGCTACAACCGCGCCGCCCGCATGATCGAACAAATGGAGCGCGACGGGGTGGTAGGCCCAGCCGACGGCGCCAAACCGCGCGAAGTCTATGCAAGAAAAATTGAAGAATAGCTTTTTGGGGAAATTGCTGGCAGCGCTCCTCCTAAAATTCCCGCCTTTGAAAAAGGGGGGTCAAATCATCACGGCTGCGGTTCTCGCCGCATTCGCACTGACGGCGCAACTCCACAGCGCCGAACCGAGCGCCGATGCCATCGTCGACGCGCTGCAAAAAAACTACGACGCGACCGGCGATTTCGTCGCCGACTTCAGCCAGGAGACCGCGGTCAAAACCCTCAACCGCAGCCTCAAGGCCAGCGGCAAAATCACCTACAAACGGCCGGGCAAGATGCTCTGGCGCTACGAAGAGCCCAAGGGCCAATTCGTCCTGGCCGACGGCAAGCATCTTTACTTCTTTCAGCCCGAGCAAAACCAGGTGATCAAAAGCCCGCTGAAGAACGCCTTTCGCGGCGACATCCCGCTGTCGTTTTTGCTCGGCTTGGGCAACTTGAAAAAAGACTTCAACGCCGCGCTCCAATCCAGTGAGGGCAATCAGTACACCCTGCGTCTGGAACCCAAGGGCGAAGCGGGCGGCTACAGCGAAATCCTCATCAGCGTCAACAAGAACAGCTTCGACATCCAATCGGTCAGCGTGCGCGACGCCGCCAGCAATGTGACGACATTGCGCTTTGCTGCGATGCAGAAGGGCACCGGCGTCAAAGATTCCCTGTTTCAATTCCAAGTTCCCGCCGGCGCCGACGTAGTGGAGCTGGGCCAGTGAGCCAGACGCCGAAAAAACTTAGCATCGTCAGCCTGGGCTGCGCCCGCAACCTGGTCGATTCCGAGGTCATGGCCGGCTTGTTGAAGCAGCATGACTACGAAATCGTCGAGGAGCCAAGCAGCGCTGACATCGTCATGGTCAACACCTGCGGCTTCATCGGCGCTGCCAAGGAAGAGTCCATCGACACGATATTGGAAATCTCCAAACTCAAGGATGCTGGCCAGGTAAAAAAGCTCATCGTCGCCGGCTGCCTGTCGCAGCGCTACCCGGAGGCCATGGCGAGCGAGCTGCCCGAGGTCGACCTGTTTATCGGCACCGGCGAGGTGCCGCGCATCGTCGACATCCTGCGCGAGCACGAGGCCAACCGGAGCCGGCGACAGTATGTCGGCTTGCCCAGCTATCTCTACGACCATGCCACCCCCCGGCTGCGCACCACCGCGTCCCACACGACCTATTTAAAGGTCTCCGAAGGGTGCGACCACAAGTGTGCTTTTTGCATCATCCCCCAGCTGCGCGGCCCGTCGCGCAGCCGTTCGATCGACTCGGTAGTCGCCGAGGCACGGATGCTGAGCCAAAGCGGCGTCAAGGAAATCAACCTGATCGCCCAGGACCTGACCGCCTACGGCCGCGACCGCAAGGACGGCACGACGCTTTACGGTCTTTTGCGCGAGCTGGACCGCCTTCCCGAAGTCGTCTGGCTCCGGCTCTTGTACTCCTATCCCAATTTCCTCGACGCTCCCCTGCTCGACCTGATCCGCAACAGCGACAAGATTTGCAAGTACATCGACATCCCGTTCCAGCACATCAGCAAGCGCTTATTGACCAAGATGCGCCGCGGCAAGAGCGGCAGCGCCGTCCGCGAAGCCATCGCCAAGCTGCGCGGCGCCATCCCCGCCCTGACACTGCGGACATCTTTGATCGTCGGCTTTCCCGGCGAGACCGAAGACGATTTCGACGAACTGTGCGATTTTGTCGAGGAAGCGGGCTTCGAGCGCCTTGGCGTTTTCAAGTATTCGGAAGAGGAAGGCACCGCAGCCGCGACAATGGGCGACAAGATAGACGAGCAGGAGAAAGAAAGGCGCTGGCAGGAAGTCATGGACCTGCAAGCGGACATTTCAAGAAAAAAAAATGAGGCCTTGATTGGCTCCATTCAGCGGGTTATGATCGACAGGATCGATTCAGAAACGGGGATGATTTGCGGGCGCACCCAAGCCCACGCTCCGGAAGTTGACGGGGTCGTGCACATCGGCCCCACTGAGAAGGAACTCGCACCCGGATCGATGCTAGACATCAGAATTACTTCCGCCCTGGACTACGACCTGATTGGTGAGCAAACCCATGGCAACTAAAGTCGACCCCGAAAAAGAAAAAAAACAACGCCGCGACCTCCTAGAAAAAGAAAAAAAACAACGCCGCGACTTCCTAGAAAAAGAAAAAAAACAACGCCGCGACTTCCTAAAACAGGCCTCTCTCATGTTAAACGGCATGAAAAAGCAGCTGATGAAGGAAATGCAGGGCCGCGTCAAAGGCGAAACCGAAGGCCTCAAAGACGAGGGCCGCGACACCTACGACTTGGCCAGCGACGAGCGCGATCGCGAAATCAATTTTATCCTAAACGACCGCGAGCGCGAGAAGCTGCTGGCCATCGACGAAGCCCTGCAGCGGATCAAAGAAAAGTCCTACGGGATCTGTGAGAGCTGCGAAGGAGAGATTCAGCTAGGCCGCCTGAAGGTCTTACCCTTCACCCGTCTCTGCGTCAAATGCCAGGAAGAAAACGAGAAAGAAAGCAAACGGCAGAAGACCCTCGAGGATGAACGGGGTTATCGCAAGCTGGTGGTCAATGACTTCGAAGAAGAGGGGTTTTAGAACGATATTTCTGTAACCGAGTCAAAGCGGCTATCAATAAAAAGGGGGCAAGGTTGTGAAACCTGCCCCCTTTTCTATTAAAACTATAAACCTTATTCGCCCTTGGCCGGAACCTAGCCCGAATTATTCATGCGACCGGGAAAACCCATGACACTGTGTCGATCGAAGTGGAACTCTGGAGGAGCGACAATCTCAGTCGCTTGGTCTCGGCATAACTCACTATTTTCACTTGTTTGAGTTTGATGTAACCTACTCAGGTACTAGGCCCTGCTGACAGAAATATGGAGACAACCACTATGACTGAGATAAGAGTTGTCATCGCCGATGACCATGCGCTGTTCCGCGACGGATTGCGCAAGATTCTTGCCCTGGAAAAAGACATCTTGGTCGTAGGCGAAGCCGCCAATGGCGACGAGGCGACCAAAGTCGCAGAGCGCACAAAACCCGATGTCCTGCTCTTGGATTTGAAAATGCCCAAAGGTGAGCTTGTGCAAAACTTGCTCGACGTCACGGCGCGCACGCCGGCCACCCGAGTCGTAGTCTTAACCGCGTTTTCCGACGACGAGAACGTTCTCAACGCCGCTAAGAGCGGCGCGAAAGGCTATGTCTCGAAGGGCGTTCCCTCGGCGACACTGGTGCAAGCGATCAAGAGTGTCCACGGCGGGAGTCCATGGATCGACAAGGAAATTCCCTCATGGGAAACTTTCCTGGAAATCGCCAGCGGCCAAACCGAGGCTCGCCCCATGCCGACGCCGCGCACGGACAACGCCATCGGCACCTTAACTAAAAGGGAGCTGGAAATTCTCCGCCTGGTCGCTGAGGGTCTGACCAACGAAGAGATCGGCAAAAAAATCTTCATCAGCGAGAAGACCGTCAAAACCCATTTGACCAACATTTTCGACAAGCTGAAAGTCAATAACCGCTTTAAGGCGGCCTTAATGCTGCGTGGTCGGACGACTCACTAGTCGGGAGTGCGTCGACCATGGCGAGCGACATCAAGACCCCACTCGAAGAAGGCTGGATCATCGAGCGCGAGAAGGCGCTCGCGTGGCTGCGGCTGGCCTTTGCCATACTGGCGGTGATTGTCATCCAACTCAATCCATCGCGGGTCGCGCGCTTCCCGGCGCTGTCAACTTTTTCTCTGGCAACGTTTCTGCTCTACAGCACCTCGATATTGTACCTCCTCCGCAAAAACCGGGTGAGATCGACTCGCCTCATCCTCGTGACCACGCCCCTCGATGTGCTTTGGATCGCGCTGATCGTGCTCTCCACCGGCGGCTCACGCACGCCGTTTTTCACGTATTATTCTTTCCCGGTCATCAGCGCGAGCCTGCGCTGGGGCATCAAGGGAAGTCTGCCGGTGGCATTCACCGGCGTCGCCATCTATTTCACCATTCGTTTAACTTTGCGGGCAGAGTCGGGCGGCGAGCCGATCGGCATCGACACCGTTGTCGTGCGTTGCTTCTATTTAATCGCTCTAGCTTGCATCTTCGGCTACATCAGCGAATTCGAAAAGCGCCAGAATCAAAAACTCCTGGCGCTGTCGCGCACAGCGGGCCAAATCTCCGCGCTCCAAGAGCGGCGCCGGATCATGTTCGACCTGCACGACGGCATTCTACAGTCGCTGGCAACCCTCATTCTGCGCTTGGAGAGTTGCCGAGGAAAGTTGGCAGACAGACCCAAAGACTCGGAAATCGAAAGCGATCTGCGCTCAATGGAAGAGCTGACCCGCGACTCCATGAACGAGATTCGCCAGTTCCTCTCCGGCAAGGAAACCAAGCCACTGGTGCATGGGACACTGTTGAAGCGGTTGCGCGAAGAGCTGCGCTTCCTGCAGCAAGGCTTGAATATGGAAGTTATTTTGGGAACCGACCCCGAAGATGTGGACCTGCCCGAGACGGTGGAGACCGAAATCTACTACGTTTTGCGCGAAGGTTTGGCCAACGTCACGCGCCATTCGCACGCGTCACGCATCGATCTGCAACTGATTCAAAAGATCATCTCTTTGGAAGGAAATATCGAGGACAACGGCGCCGGCATGAACCTAGCCAGCATGCAAAACGGACAGGGCTTGGGGCTGCAAAGCATGCGCGAACGCATAAAGAAAATCGGGGGAGAACTCCTGGTTAAGTCCTCCCCCGGTGGTGGCACAAAAATTTCGTTTACGGTGCCACTAACGAACTAAAGTGGGCACCCGCCAACGCTCAGCCTTACTCACCTTTCGCAGGAACGAATGTCATTTTTGTCAGGAAATTCTTTTCGCCCTTGGTCACGTATTCGACCGTCGCTGAAGAGCCCAATCCCACGTTGGCCATTTTCACTTTGGTCTCTCCGATTCCCACGACCTTCGTCTTGGCGTTGAAATCCAGCGTCACCAGCTTGCCATCCTTCGTCACGACGATCATATAGTTTTTCTCGGTGTCGAGTAAACCGATATCACCGCCAACTTTCTCTGCTTTGGCTTTCGCGGGCTCCGCTTTTTTCGCCTCGGCCTTTTTCTCCTGCGCGATGACCGGCATGCTCAAACTCGCTGCAAGTACAATCGCCAGACCGCCCCCTAAATTCAGTTTCTTTGTCATTTCCCGTTCTCCTTGCTCGTTCGCTCTCGATTCTCTCTAACCGCCGCCTAAGGTTTACTCACCCTTTGCCGGTAGGTACTCAATGTTGGATGCAATATTCTTGTCACCGTCCTTGGTGTAGGTGACGGTCGCCGACGATCCCAAACCGATGTTACCCATCTTGCTGGCCTGCAAAATGCGCTGCGTCGGCTGAAACTTTGCGTCATAATCGATGGTCACCAGCTTGCCTTCTTTGGTAACGATGATCATGTAGTTCTTTTCCGTGTCCAATAAACCGACGTCGCCAGCTACCTTGGTTGCCTTGGCCGGCTCTGCTTTTGTTTCGGCTTTGGCCGGCGCAGGCGCAGGCGCCGGTGCCGGTGCCGGCGCGGGCTTTTCATCCTGCGTTGAACAAGCTGCCAGCGCAAACAACCCGGATGCTACGATAATATTCGTAATCAGAGAACCCTTTTGCATTGAGACCTCCACGGTATATTTAGGACTTTGGTGATAATTAGAAGTCTAAAGTCCTATACTTTAGCCGCGCGTTAATTGTCAAGCAGAAAATCCTCGCGCGTAAATATTTTTGTTTGAAGAGACAAAAAAAGGGGAGCCGGCTGGCTCCCCTTTTTCCATGTCGGTGGTCGCCCGTTTAGAACGAGGCCCGGAAGTTCAGTTGCACGTTGGTCCAATCGCAGCTCTTGCCCCGCGTCGAACGGCCAGCGCTGCTGCAACCCAGGTTCTCTTGCGCTTCGGTTCTGCCGCTGCGCAGGTTCGACGCGTCATACCACTGCACCGTACCGCCCACGCTGATCCGGTTCGGCAGGAAGTAAAACAAGTCCCACTCACGAATCAGAACACGGTTGCGCGAGAATTCACTGCCCGTCGCACAGTTCGACCGGCCGCAGCTGACATCGTTGCGCTCGAAGTGCGTGCCGAACAGGATCGACCCCGGCGTCCCGGTGTCTCCCGTAAACCAGCCCTTCGGGCTCCACAGAAACAGGTCATGGCCGATCAGGAAGTTGCGTCCTTTGGCACCAGATCCCTGGCTGTTGCGGCCAGCATCAAGATCCCAGGCGCCGCGGATGGCACGCAGCCAGTACGGCCCCACTTTCCAACCTATACCCGTTAAGTTGTAGTCAGTCGTCCCTCGGCCGCCACTACTCGACGGCGAGAATATAAACAGCGTCTGCCGCCCACCGCTGCCATGATCCCGAAGCCGTAGCCGGCTGCAAGCACTAAAGACCCCGGAGCCATTAGAGCTGGTGGAGTTCGTATTGCGCGGATCGTTGTTACACCAGTAGTGCATGTTCTCAAGACCAAAACCCTGGATCCATTTGTTTTTGGTCTTCGAAAACGGTTCGATCCGGGCGTAGAGCACGAAGTCCTTGCGGTCCGTGTTATTGCTATATCCGTCGCCCGCTTCGCCAAAACTCGCCATGCCGAAGTTCACTTGAATGCGTCCCGTCGGAATATTGATGTTATCCCAGTTGAGCGTGAAGCCGTTGCCGTAGCTGCCCGTGTTCAAGCCGTTCTCGCGCGACATGATGTCGTATTCGGCCTGTGAGCCGGTGGTGCCGGAGCCTTGCCGGTAGGCGCTGACAGGCATTTCGCCGTCCATGCCAAACGCCACGCGAGGCAGCCAAGGATTGATCTTCTCAAAATGCACTTGCATCTGGCCACGCTGCAAGTCGGTTTGCCCACCGAAACCGTCGTTGTCGTAGTGCAGGTTGAATTCATAGAAGCAGTTGTTGATGCAGTAATTAAATCGCGAACGGAAGCGCCGCCCTTCGACCTCGCCGTTGGTCCGCCCAGCGTGGTCGCGGCCAGCTTGGAAGTTCATCCTCATGTGGCCTTCAAGGCTAAAGTTAATGCTCCAGCCTTTGTCCGCGGCTTCGATTGTCAAACCGGCGCCCGGACGATAACTAAAATTCGGCAGCACCACAGCGGCCGCCGTCGCTTCTTTCTTGAGCTCGATCTGCTGCTCTTTGAGCTGAGTCAGCTCCTGCTCCATCGCCTTGATCTTTTCATCAACGCTCTGGGCGGATGCTGGTGCGCCAGCAAAAAGCGCTGCCGAGAGCAGTGCCAATCCGATCCCTTTCTTCATCTTTTCTGCCTCCTTTTTTCCTTCTGAAATTTTTTACTAAATATGGACCAATTCTCACTACTTTCGGCGTGTTTTAGACCACAATACCCATATTGTCAAGTCTAAAGTTAGATCTTTTATCTGAATGTCCACGACAAATCGCGAAAAACTAAGACTTTATGGGAATAGTGGCCCATTTTCGCAACTTGAAGGGGCACCAAAGGCCGTAGGCGGAGTCGTAGCAGCGGGACTACCCGCCGAAACGGGATTGTGTCGCAATTGTCATTTTGCGGCAAAGCCGAAGAATCTGCTTCATGCAATTGCGCGAAAAAGCAGATCCCTCGCTTGCGCTCAGGATGCCTTCGCTCCTCCAGAGTTCCACTTCGATCGACGCAGTGTCATGGGTTTTCCCGGTCGCATGAATAATTCGGGCTAGAGACGAAGCCGTGCGGCTAACTTGATGTGGTGGGCTCAGCGTCGCCGATGACAGAGCACACCGGCATGTGCGTCGTGTTGCGGTCAAAGCCGATGTTGCCGTTGCGGTCGATCAGAATGATGCCACCGCTAGCACTTAGTTTGGCGCCGAGCAAGGCGATCACCTTTTGCGCGGCTGTGGGCGCGTCGAGCCCATCTTCGAGATGGCCAACTGCGCGCTTGGCGAGCAGCAAACGGATAAACGCCTCGCCGTGCCCCGTCCCGGAGGCGGCGCCGAACTCGTCGGCGTAGGTGCCGCAGCCGATCAGCGGCGAATCGCCGACACGGCCCGGAAGTTTTTTGAAAACACCACCGGTGGAGGTTGCGGCAGCGAGTTTGCCGCCACGGTCGCACGCCACACAGCCGACGGTGCCATGTTTGCTCTCCCAATGGCGCTTTTCACTCTCAACGATCAGCGCGTCGGGCGAACATTCGGCGAACCCGATTGAGCGAGCAAACAGGTTCGCGCCGTCGCCCGCAAGCAGCACGTGCCGGCCGTCTTCCATCACCCGCCGCGCCAGACGAACCGGATTTTTGATGCCGCAGACCGCCGCCACCGCGCCGACGCGCAGCGTATCGCCTTCCATCAGCGCGGCGTCGCATTCGACACAACCGAGACTGTTGAGGGTGGAGCCGGTGCCGGCGTTGAACAACGGATTGTCTTCGAGGATAACCACGGCCGCTTCCACGGCGTCGAGCGCCGAGCCGCCGGCGTTGAGAATTTTCTGCCCAGCCAACACGGCTTCCCTGCAGCCGGCGAGCCGCGCCGGCAGACTATCGTCCTTGATTGGACCGGCGCCGCCGTGAACGATGATCGAGGGTAGGTGTTTCATTGGCCGATCCTTTGGAAACTTTCGCATGCCAGGGCGCGATGAATCGCGTCCTATGAGGTTTTCGAACTTTGCGAACTTTGCGTCTGGGCGCGAGACAATCCGAACATTCTCACGCCAGCTCGCGCAGCACCGCCCGGCACGGCGAGCCGTCAGAACCCGCAAGTTTCACCGGCGGACAGAAAAGCTCGTATCGTCCCGGCGGCACTTCGGACAAATCCACGCCTTCGAGCAAGATCACACCGTGGTCGAGAAACGCCCGGTGCACCGGCACCTGCTCGGTGGCTCCCGCCGCCGAAAGATAATCGAGCCCGACTAATCTTACCCCCAGCTTCACCAACGCCTCCGCCGCATCCACCGAGAACGGCGCGAAGCTCGCGTCGTAAACCCCTTTCTTCATCAACTGCGAGTTGCGGGTTTTGAACAAAACCCGCGTGTCGCCCATAATGCCCGCCTTGGCCACATCAGCTCCAGTGACATGGGTCCCGGCATCCACCGCACACACCAGCGCTGGGCCGATAAAGGTTTCCAACGCTATCGATTCGATGGTCGCCCCATCCGGCACGAAGTGAAACGGCGCATCGACATGAGTGCCGGCATGGGCGCTGGCGTGAATCGATGAAGAATTGTTGGCGTCGCCGCGGCTCATGCGTTTGCGCTCGACCAGCTCCATCGGCTGGGAGTTTAACCAGCGAATGCCCTGGGGCGAAACGGTTAACGAAATATCGTAGAGTTTCATGTGCCAATCTCCTGCGTCGATCTTATGCGAGGCGGCGGCTCCGAACAAGAACGTTTTCTTCCGAACTTTGCGCCCTTGGCGTCTTTGCGCGCGATTTTCTGGATTTACCCCGGCGTTGCTACGTTTATCGCCCCAAATGAATCGCGAAGTTCCCCACCACCACACTGACAATGCCGACGACGACTTTCCAGTTGATCGACTCGACGTCGCGCAAAAAAATCGCCGCCAGGATCATCGACCAGACGGGGTAGCACGCCGCGATGGGCGCGACGATGACGACGCGGCCAAGACTGATCGCGGTGATAACGCAAAGAATCGCCAGGGTCTCCGAACATCCGGTTATGAGGAATGGCCGGAGTGCCTGGCGATGCCACACCAGCCGCTGGGAACTCGGCGAAATCAGTATGTAAATCACAAACCCAACCGCCGAAACCAAGCCCATGAGCGCCGAGAAAAATAACGGCTCGTTGGCCATGGTCAACACGTAACGCCGAATCGGATGGTTCATCCCAGTGAGGCAGGCAGCACCGATGGGCAGCAGCAAATAGATCCGGCGAAAATTGGCGATCTGCCTCTCCGGCTTCCACGAAACCAGCACGATGCCGGCCACCACCAAGAGTGTGCCGAGCACGATGAGCGGCGTGGTCACCTCGCCCAGCACCGCCACCGCGATGGTCGCGCTAATCAGCGGACTGACCGATTGCAGCGCGCTGCTGCGCGACGCGCCGATCTTCTCGACGCCGGTGTAGGCAAACAGGCGCACACCGAGCTGAAAAATACCGACCAGGGTAAAAAGTAAAATACCCGCAAGCGGCACGGCATGCGCACCGCCGGTGATAAACACGGCTGCCCAAAGCAGGACATTTTGTATAACGATGGAAAACAGCGTCGCCGTGGCCGGCGTCGAATGGCGCATGCCGGCGCGCGCCGAAACCAGCGCCGAGGCGTAAAACACAGAGGTGATAAGCGCAAGAACCTGCGCCGCCGCTTCGGAGGTCATGGGTGAATCCTCCGAAAACGGGATCGGGCTTCCCCCTTTGAAAAAGGGGGAGTGAGGGGGATTTTTGTCCTGCGCACGTGAGAAAATCCCCCCTGGCCCCCCTTTTCCAAAGGGGGGAAATCCATCTTTGCTTCAGTCTTGTAAAAACTCAGCTTTTCGCCAGCGCAGCTTTAAACTTATCGCGATACTCGCGGTCGTACAGCCGGCGAAAATCTTCCGGATAGAGCTCGCCGGCTTCCACCTTGAGCGTGACGAACACCGGCCCCTCGGTATTGAGAATGTTAGGAATCTCGCGTTCCCACTCGGCGAGGTCGGCGATCTCCCAGGTCTTTTTGTAACCGGCGGTCTTCGCCAGCTCGGCGAACTTCATTTGGCCCGAGCGCGGCGTCGGCACCGAGCCGTTGGTCTCGTAGCAGCCGTTCTCGCACAGACAGTGAACGTAATTTTTCGGCGCCTGATTGGCGATGGTCACGAGCGAGCCCAAATTCATCAGCAAGCTGCCGTCGCCGTCGAACACGACGACTTTCTTGTCGGGGCGGCCGAGCGCCAACCCCAAGGCGTGCGACGAGCCCTGCCCCATGGCGCCGACAAAAGTATAATTCAGATCGCTCGGCGCAATATGGGTGATCTCCTGCGCCGCCATGTACACGGCAACAACGATCTCATCTTTGCGCTGGCGCGCAAAGGTTTTCAGCATCTCATCGCGTTTCATCATGGCTAGCGCGGCTCCCTGCCGATCTCGATGATCGCTGGCGACGCGGCGGCGAACGATTTTTCAATCGCCGCGGAAATCTTCGGCGCGTCGGCATCTCGCTCGACCAGACAATGCTCGAGGCCCATGACATCGCAGATCGGCTCGATAATCTTGACGCCGTATTTTTTCGACTGCTTCGGCGGCACATCCGGCTCCTTGCCGAGGAGCCCGACGACGATCACCACCGGGAAGTGCCCTTCCACGGCGACGCCGCGAATCGCGTTGATCGAATCGAGAAAGCCGGTGTACTGCATCATCAGCACCGACTTGTGCCCGGCGGCGTAGAGCCCGCTGCAGATCGACACGCCTTCGTCTTCTTTGCAGACCTGCACGACTTTGTAATCCGGATCGGCGATCAGGCCTTTCAACAAATGATGGCTCGTCACCCGGTCCGGCAGCGCCACGACAAAGTGAATGCCGGCGCGCTTGAACTCGCTTTTGATCGCCGCGGCGCTTAACGGATAGTCAGCCATAGATGCCTCCGTCTCGAAACGTCTAGCCCGAATTATTCATGCGACCGGGAAAACCCATGACACTGTGTCGATCGAAGTGGAACTCTGGAGGAGCGAAGGCATCAGCGCAAATCGTTCGGTTTAATTCGCCGATGCTGGGCATTTCTTCGACCTTTCCACTGCGATTCGCAGAGCAGGGCGACCGCCGGTCGCCCCTACAAGGCGGCGTCGAAGCGGATATCTGTTGCCTTCGCTCCGGAAGAGTTTCACTTCGATCGCGCCGCAGCGATGAATAATCCGGGCTAGCGTCTGGCGTTTAGCGTCTAACGTTCCCCCCATCGACCCCAAACGCCAGACCCTAGACCCCAAACGTTCCTATGCGATTTCCTGCACAAAATCCGCCAATCTTTCACCGATCATGATCGACGTCAGGTTGGTATTCGCGCGGCTCACCACCGGCATGATCGCCGCGTCGCCGACCCAGAGATTTTGCATGCCATGCACGCGCAGGCGCTGATCGACGACGGCCATCGCGTCGCTCGCCGGCCCCATCTTGCAGGTGCCAACGCCGTGGTGGTAGCTGTCGTAGGTCTTGCGCGCGAACGCGCCCCAATCGTCTCCCGGACCCGGCTGAATCAGCGGGCCGTAGAACTCTTTGATCACCGGGCGATGGACGAGCTCATCGATAAATTTCATCGCCTCGACCATCGCTTTCAAATCTTCCGGATGTTCGAGCATGGCCGAGTCCACGTTCACCTGATCGTGCGGGTCGGCGCTTTGCAGGGTGACGCGGCCGCGATTTCTTTGCTCGAGCAAATGCGCCGAGATCGGCATCATGCGCTTCAAGCCGGTCACCTCCGTCGGCGGCCGCATGTTGATGTGGAAATTAGCCGCTTCGCTGATCGGGTTTTTGCGAATGATCAAACGAAAGCGCGGCACCACCCAGTCTTCCTTCGATTCCTTCGGCCCCTCGTAGGTCATGAAGACCACCGGATGATCGTGATAGTTCTCGCCCACGCCCTTGAGCTCGTGAACCACTGAAATGCCGTGTTTCTTTAACTGCTCCGCCTGGCCGATGCCCGAAAGCATGAGAATCTGCGGCGAGCCGTAGACGCCGGAGGTCAAGAGAATCTGCCCGCCCAGCGCCGTGTGCATTTTGCCGTCGCGCTCGTAGTTGACGCCCTCGGCCTTTTTGCCGTTGAGTTTGAGCGTGTGCACCGTCGCCTGATCGATGATCGTCAAATTCTTCCGCCCGCGCGCCTGGTTCAAGTATGCGACGACGGTGGATTGCCGTTTGCCGTCTTTAATATTGTAGGGCGACGCGCACACGCCGTAGGGCTCCGGCACGTTTAAATCCGGGCACAGCGGCAAACCCATGCCGACCGCGGCATCGATGAACGCCCTGACCGGCGCCGACATCTCCATATCGAGGCGGAAGTTGCGCTTGACATAAAGCGGCCCGTCTTTGCCGTGGATCGGGCTGTCGGGATAATCCTGATCCGACTCAATTTTTTTCATGAACGGCAGACAGCGCTCATAGGTCCAGTCGGGATTGCCCGCGGCGACCCATTGATCGAGGTCGTAGCGCTGCGGCCGCAACACCGACATGACGTTGACCGAAGAGCCGCCGCCCATGATGCGCCCGGCAAGCGCGTAATAGGTGCTGCCGTCGAGGTGCCGATGGCTCGGAAACATCGCGATGTAATCCGACTCCAGCAACAGGCGAGTCTGATTCTTCGACTCAGCGATTAATTCGGGCAGCGGCCAGGGATCCGGCCCCGCTTCGAGCAACAAAACTTTACGGCTCGAATCCTCCGACAACCGCATCGCCGCCACACACCCCGCCGAGCCGCCGCCGACAATAATTACATCGTATTTTTCGTCCGCCATCAGTTTCTCCTAAATATTTTCATCCCCATGGTGCTCGCGCACAGACGCTGAGGGCGCCGAGCAAGGAGTTTACTCGCTGTCCGAGCTCTGCGTCCCCTGCGCCACTGCGCGAGAAAATCCGAAATCCTACGCTTCGCTCAAGCCCTTGTGCAGCCGTTTGGTAAACTCCTGCAAAATCAACGTCGCCGTCGCCCGCAGCACCATATCGCCCAAAATTCCCAGCCGCCCTTTGATCTTTACGTCGGCTTTGTAATCCATCTGCGATTTCGCATCCGAAATCTTTTTCAGATCGACCGTCATGTCGGCATTGACCGTGCTCTTGGTCACCGAATCCGTGCCCTCGGTCTTCACCACCATCTGCTCGGGCGGATTGGCGTCAACGATGGTCGAGCGAAAATTAAACTTCCCCGAAATCGGCCCCACCGCCGCCGAGATCAGCCCTTCAAAGGTTTTGTCATCGATCTGCCGCACTTCATCGATGCCCGGCAAACAGGTGGAAAACTTATTGATGTCGATCAAAAAATCCCAGGCCTTCTGCACCGGCACATCGAGATCGATTTTGCCATCGAGAATCATTCGCGCTCCCAAAAACAATTTCAGCGCCGATCTTATTTGAGAAAAATCTAGGTGACAAGGGCTCCTGCACGATGGTGCGGCCGACGGCGCGCCGAGCGCGCCGACGCCGCAACTTTTATTCGACTATTTTGCCGAAGAGGTTTTCAGGTGCATCGATAGCGCCACCCAGGAGGCAAGATCCCGTGTCCGGTCATATTCGCCCTCAAGGGCTCGCTATTTCTTCTGGGAGCAACCGCCCTGGAAAACTTCGGCGTCGACGCCGATCCGGTTCAGAAAAAATTGAAACCCATCCTAGCCATCATCGGTGGATTCATCGCTCGCAGTAAACCCGACACGCAGCCTTCCCTCACTGCGATCACGGAGTGGCGCGGCGAAACAGGCTGACAAACGTAACCGTATCGCTCTCTTCCTCGACGGCGAATTCGATCATGAAGGGACCCGAGCGCAAAAAGTAAGTCGGTGAGTTGGGATTGTAAAAGGTACAAAAGCGCTCGGGTAGGTACGGATCCGCCACGATGGCTGCCAGAGTTTGCTCTAACAGGTGCTGCTCCAGTTTCGTGGCGCGGCTTTGCACGTCTCTTAAATGCTTAAGAAACGCCGGCGTGAAAATTGGCTCAGCCACGAGCCTTAAAGACGCCCTTGTCTCGCGCGACCTTTAGAATGTTTTGGATCGTTAGAGGACCTTTAACGCGGATTCCCTTCCCGAGTCGCATCTCCTCATGCGCTGCTTTCATATGTCTGAGTGCCTCAGGATCTTGCCAAAGCCGAGCCAGTTCCGTGAGCAACTGGTGGCGTTCGAAATCGATAACCACCGCCGCCGGCTTGCCGCGACGTGTGATAACGATTCGCTCACCGTCTTTAACATCGTCGAGCAGCCGGAGCCACTTTTGACGCGCCTCGGAGGCCGTAAGGAATTGTTCCATATGTACAACTAAATGTACTGTAAGCTGTACGGACCGTCAAGGTTGACCGGGTGGACGCAACCTCGATGCTGTTCAGATTAACCTGAAACGCGTCCGACCAGCAGCGGCGAACCGGCCTTCACGCACGCGCAAGCACGCAAGATACTCGCGGCAAAATACCTCGCCACCCTGCTCGCCATCGCAGTGAGCGTCCCCTACTGGAAATTTCTTGGCTTGATCCGGTAAATAGCTTCAGCCATCGCGTCGTGCGACAGCTCGATCCGCCGCCAAACCCCATCTGAGGTCAGACCATCCGGTTCCGGTCAAGCATTCCCACGTTTAACGGTTGAAAGCCTGAACATCCCGCTGAAAATTTCAAGCGAAAAACGTAATACTCCAGCTCTGCTCGTAGATTATTTCAATTTTTCTTACTGACTGATTTTTTCGGCATTCGTATTTGCGTTTTAAGCGACGATCTC